>DATFDB010000030.1:0-6214 GCA_035252445.1 Nitrosotalea sp.
CCCCCAAGACACAAAGTTATAGAAAAAAATCGCCCTATGGGCTTATTTCAGCTGTATTTCTCCATATGGAAGGCAATTTTTCAATCTGCTCCAAAATCTCCAAGGCCGTGGTACTGTCTCTGCGTTTTACTGCAGTTGCAAAACTAAAGCCTAATTTTATGGCTTCAGGTGTGAGGTCCTTAACTTTGTCAAGATCCCGGCCTTCTTTTTTTATCCTCTCCCCTAACGCACAATACTTCCAGTTGTCAGACAAGGATTGCTCGCGATAAGTTAATGGTTCGCGAAGCCTTTGCCTCCAATCATGTAGTTCTATTCTTTCTAAGATACTTTCAAGATTTTGAGTAAAGAAAACACGCATTTGATTTGGTTTTCTCGCATGTTGTACTTGGGTTTTACTTTGTATATTTTAGACAGATTTGACAAGTTCTGGAATCTTTTCCCTTGCCTGGACTATCTCTATTTCTACCGTCTCAAGTGGTTCTTCCACTACATTTCTGCGTATCGAAAACATTTTGGGTTTATCAAAATCTTTAGTGCAGTCGGGACATGCATACACCAGCACCCTGTACTCGTTAGGAGCTTTTGGGTTCGAAAGGCGGGGATAGTAAACTAGCCTTCCCCCACAATCCACGCAATATCTATTTGCGCGTCTTGTTCTGGCCAATGCGGACCTCCTGCATATGTGAGTATGTAGCGATCAGTATTAGATCTATGCAGTCTAATAGAATGAACCAAAATGTGATCGTATCACAATCTTTCGCAATTCGAATTTAGAAACATAAGATTACAAACATGGTAAAACAATTTTATGCATCATATAACTGCAAAAACAATGTTTCAAAACTCGAATTTAGAAATATTAAAGCGCCACCCGTCAGACTTGAACTGACGACCCGCTGATTAACAGTCAGCTGCTCTACCACGCTGAGCTAGGGCGGCAACAGACTTTGTTCGTAGGATAAGCCGATTTAATTCTTGCTGATGTTACTTTTCAATCCCGTCGTTTTTTTCAAAAAGATAAATGCCATCAAGAAAAACTCTTGAATCCTTGTTTTTGACTTTGGTGTTTTGTTGAAGACTTGCAGCTGTTTGGGAGACATCAGTGAGTACAGGTCCTGTGATTACAACGTCATCTCCTTTTGAGACAACTTTTGTGGCACCAAACACTTTTGATACTCTTGCTGCACGCTCTCCCTGAAAATTCTCGACATGAATATTGCCATCTTTTACTTTGACAGTGATTGGAAAGTGAGCATAAACTATTTTCATTTTAAAAGTATATCCAGTTTGAACTCCTTTGATGAGAGTTCTAACAAGAGATTCTGCAGTCTTGAATATCGCATAATCTTTCTTGCGTGTGCCAAGTGACTTTATCACAATGTTTTTTCCGTTTACTTGCAGATCCACTGGAATTTTCTTAAAGTTCTTTCTTGTTTTGCCAAGAGGTCCTTCTACATTGAGAATCTTATGATGTTCTGACACCTTTACTTTATCGGGAACTTCGATTGTTACCTCATGAATCTCGACTTGCTCAGTAGACATATCCTATCAATAATCCTCCAATCCCTTTATCAACTGCCTCATGATGTGACATTACACCTTGGTTTGTAGTGACAATTAACATTCCTCTAGAATATGAAGGCAGGTATTGCTGTTCCCATCTTGCATATCCATCTTTGCTCACCTTGAATCGCGGAGTAATAGCGCCGCATTTGTTTATCTTTGCCAATAGTTGTATCTTGAACTTGCCTCCTTTCTTGTCATCTACATGTTCAAATTCTCCAATGTAATTGTGATTTTGTAATGTCTTGAGTACCTCGGTTGCAAGTTTTGATGTTGGCAATATGACACAGTCTCCCTTTCGTCTAGCCTCGCTATTGTACAGTGTCACAAACATGTTTGCTAAAATATTAGTTGCTGGCATTTCTATCACCTAAATTTGTTAAACCCCAATGAATTTGCCACTTCTCTAAAACATCGTCTACATAGTATTAAATCATATTTTTGAATGACTGCATTATAATCACCACATCTTTTGCACCATCTAGAGCCTTTGCCAAACTTGTGCTCTTTCCTACCTGTAAACTTGTATTCTCGATTTTTACCCATCTTATATCACTTGAATGCCAAACTCGCGAGCCAAAAAGGCCTTTGCATCGTCAGCAGTTATGATGTGGTTATGGCCAACACTTGCTTTATGCTTACTTCGTATCCTAATGTTAAATCCAGGTCTTTGCAATGAAATGGAGATATTCAATCCTACAATTCCGATGTTTGGGTCGTATTTTACCCCCGGAATATCAATATGTTCTCTTATTCCAAAGGAAACGTTTCCAAAATTATCAAATGACGAACTTTTGATCTGGTTTCCTTTAGCTGTAAATAATCGTTTTATCAATTCAATCGCAGGTTTTTTTCTAAGAGTAACTGCTACACCTATCGGCTCTCCCTTGTGCACACCCCAATCTCTTTGAGTTGCTTTGGCTGCTCGTGGAGATGGTTGTTGCCCTGATATCTGTTCTAGTGCACGCTTGGCTCGCTCTATTGGTTCGCCTGACTTCCCTACACCCATGTTTAGCACTACCTTTGCAACAGTTATCTTTTTCATTGGAGATTCAATTTTTTGCGACATATCTATCACTGTATTTGTATTACTGGCTTGTCCTTTCCAACTGCCATGATGGATTCGGAAGGAATTTCGATTTGTCTATCATCAATATCAACTAATGCTCTTTTTGGCAATACAAATGTACCTTCTTTGATTTCAGCAACTTTTCCCATTTTGCCTGCGTTAACTCCGCTAGTTACTACAACCTGTGTACCTTTCTCAAGCTTAATCACATCAATTATCTTGGTTTCTGGAACTTGAACTAGACATGTATCACCTACATTGACTTTGGTATCAGATATCAAAATTCTGCCGTCATGGAAACCTAGTTGTGTTTTTTTATCCTTAATTGTGACTTTTTTGGTTACTTTGAGTAATTTTTTTGTCTTTTCAGATGCGTTTATTGCGATTGGTTTTAGGACAGTCAAATCTTTTGGAACAAGCCTGTATATCTCTGGAACGCCTTCTAGCTCTATCACGTCCATGAGTCCTATTCCATGGTGAAGTGATTTGCGTGTAACACCATCTACTTTGATCTTGCCGCTATATATGACAGATTTGGTTTCTCGAAGTGAGTTTGCGAGTTTTAGTGTGTCACGAACAAAGACTGCAGTAGGTATTGATACATTTTTTTTGTGACCGCCTGGTTTTACTGTAACTACAAATCTCTTGTCTTTTCTTGTAATTCCCCAGAAAAGTGGAGCCATCTGTCTTTTTAGTTTCTTACTTCCTGCTATGCTTACCATTATTTATCACTCTTTTTTGTTTTTGGAGACTTTGTCACTGCCTTTTCGGTCTTTGGAGCTGCTTTTGTTTCTTTTTGTTTTGGTTTTTGTTCTTTCTTTTCAGTATTTTCCTTTGGTTGCTCTTTTGGTTTTGTGACTTCCTTTGGTTGTTCTGCTGGTACCGGTTTTGCATCTTTTGGCTTTTGTCCTTCAAGTCTATTTTGTCTCCACTTGTCTTCCAGATTTAATACAGTAATCATTACCTTTGATGGATGAATGTAAATGTCCACGTTTCCTCCCTTGAGTTTTTCACGCTTGATTCCTTCAATTGCAACTCCTCTTCTTTCTGTAGATACGTGAGTTACCTTTCCCTCAATTCCCTTGAATTCTCCTCTTAGAACTTTGACGCTGTCTCCTTCCACTACGCGAGCACTGTTTTGATGGTATTTTTCTTGCAATTCATTAGATAGAGGAGCAGCAAGTTGTTTGCTTACGTAATGCAAAGGTGCAATGTACATCATTCTGTGTCTTACTGTTGTTGGTTTCATTTTATACCACCATTGATGCCAGGTTTGCTATCCTTGGCCATTTTTCTGAAGCCTCTACCGCAACTGGGCCCTTTATCTCGGTTCCTTTGATTTCGCCTTCTGGCGTAACAAGTACAGCTGCATTATCTTCGAATGTAACTCTAACACCGCTTAATCTACGAATTGCATATTTTTGTCGGATTATTACTGCACCAAATATCTGGCCTCTGAGCTCACCTGGTCCTTTCTTAACTACTACGTTTACAAAATCTCCTACTGCTGCAGATGGATATCTAGCTACTCTGGTCTTTGTTTTTTGAACCATTACAATCTCCAAGATCTTGGCGCCCGTATTATCGGCACATGTGACCTGAGCTCCAAGTGGCAATGGTCTTGTAACATATGGCCTAAATTCTTGTACACCTTTTGCAGATACTGCACGACTTTTTGTTGCTGCCATTATGAAATGACCTCCACAACTACAAATGATACGCTCTTTGACAATGGTCTACATTCTGCAGTCAATACAATATCGCCTTCTTTAAGATCAATGCACAGTGGTCTGTGAGCATGAATCTTGCTTTGGCTACGCGCATATCTTTTGTATTTTGGTACAAATTTTGGAGCCTCTTGTTGAACTACAACCATCTTTGGAGCCTTGGCACTAACTACTTTACCTTGAATGAGTTTTCCTCTTATGCTCAAAGTTCCATGGAATGGACAGTCATCGTCTTTGCATTCAGATTTCGGAGCTGAGACTTGGAGTCCAATGTTTCGAGTCATGCTTTTACTCCCATTCGTTCGTATGACCTCTTTGTCAATTTAGCACCGTCCAATACAGCTTCACCATTTTTGAATACAAACTTCCAGTTTGCAGAATCTTTTGGAAATCTTTTGAGGCCTTTTTGAGTATCAAGTGTAAACATGAATTTTGTTTCGTCTACAACTTTGCCATGCATTCCAACAGTTTGCTTGTTACCAGAATCTACGATTTCGGCATGCAATCCAATTAGTTCATGTGATGCAATATTATCTCTAGTCATCATTTTGTCTTCATCTCGTTCAGTCTTGTCAGCACTCTTGCTATATCTCTTCGCAACGGTTTTACTTTGCCGCTGTCTTTGCGCAATGTTCCTTTTGATGATTCAATTCTAAGCTTTGTCAACTCAGAGCGGAGTTGGTCAAGTCTATCCTTTAGATCGGTTTCATTAAGCTCACGTACAGTCTTCATCTTCAATCTAGCCATTACTTTAACTCCTCCTCAACTTCTTCAAATGTCTCCACTTTTTCTATCAATTTTTCTTCTAGTTCTACTTCTTCGCTCTCTGTACGTGGTTTAGTATGATCAATTTGTGATTCGTCAAGTACTTCTTTTTCTTCTACTACGACTTTTGGTACTTCTATTTTTCTTGCCTTCATTTCAAATTCTGGTATAAATCGTTCTTTTCGTGCAATCCTGATTCGAATACCAATAAGTCCCATCTTTGTTTCCACATGAACAATGTCTTCTGATACTACTACTCCTGCTTGATATCCAGCACGGGGCAAGATGCCCTTACTGTGTTTTTCAAATGATGAGCGTTCTCCTCTGAGTTTTCCAGATATCGTAATTTGCACTCCCATGGCACCTGCTTCCATTATGGTTTGCAATGTCCACATGACTGCTCGTCTAAACGCAGTTCCTCTTGCAAGATGTTGTGACATTCTATTACACATTACGCTTGGTTCAAGTTCTGGACGTGGAATTTCAATTACAGAAATTTGCGGACTCTTCAGGCCAAAGTCTTTTTCAAGAACTTTTGTCAGGTCTCTAATTCCACTGCCTTTTCTTCCAATTACAATTCCAGGCCTTGTGACATGTAGCCCTACTCTTGTACCTGTTGGAGTTTTTTGAATATCAACTTCTGAAAAACCCGCTTCTTTGATTGCGGTTCTTAGGTAATCTTTCAAAAGCATGAGTTTGTAACTGTCTTGAATTACATTTTTTACTGATGACATTCTAAATCTCCTGGGCCACTAGTTCTACATGCGTTAGAATGTCAATCTTTGGGGTTGCTCTACCCTGTGCACGCGGAGTAAATCTTTGAATTTTTCTTCCTTTGTGAACTGTTGCATTAATTATCTTTAATCTGTCAAGATCCATTCCCCTATACTCTGCATTTGATTCCAAGTTATCAAGAAGACGTGAAAATTCTGTGGCTGCCTTTCTCGGGTATCTTCCAGACATTACTCCAGTGTCAGCTTTGTGTCCTACTTCATTATGATATCTACGAAATGGCACGGCCCGTTCCAAATTGACAACTGCTTGCAAATAGTTTCTTGCTTTTTCAATTGACATGCCTTTGATTGCGACT
>DATFDB010000031.1:0-14799 GCA_035252445.1 Nitrosotalea sp.
TTGTGGATAAGTTCTGGATCTCCTCTTGTTCCCCTGACATAGTTGCTGATTGCAGCTTGTGTCACTCCGAGCATCTTTGAGACCTCCTCTTCTCGGATCTTGTGATCTTCGATGAGTTTCTTGGCCAAGATGGCTCTTAATGCAGGGATGAGAGTCTTTGTTTCAATTTCTGCAGGCAAAAGCATACGAATTTTTGCCTTTGTAAAATATTTAAAGCTAATCTTTAGTGTATGATAACTTAATTGAGAGATGAGTCAAAAGTGGATCGTTGCAAGAAACTTGCTCAAAGCTCCAGTCGTTGATATCTGATGCTGTACTAGAACACAAAACTGAAAGCATTTCTCTATCTGGAGGTCTTGACTCGTCAATATTGGCGTCTTGCCTTGGCAGAAAAGCAAGGGCATATGCCATGGTTGCTAGAGATTTTCCGTCCACAGATTTGGTAAATGCACAGTTGGTTGCCAACATGTTTGGCTTGGATCTTGCAGTGATACCTGAATCTACAGACAACTTGGTAAATGCAATAGAACAAACTATCAAAATACTCAAGGTTTTCAACCCGATTGAAATCAGAAATAACATTGTAGTCTACACAACTATGAAACATGCAAAAGATGACGGTCTCCAGTCTATGATGACAGGAGATGGCGCTGACGAGCTTTTTGCAGGATATAATTTTTTTCAGAGGATGTCAATTGCAGATCTGAAAAAAGATCTTGAGCGCATTTGGAAGGTAATGCATTTTCCATCACGCTCTATATCAAAAGCCATTGGGATTGAGCTACACACTCCATTTCTTGACGATGACGTTGTAGCATATGCAAAATCCTTGTCGCCTGAGCTCAAAGTTCGAGAGGAAAATGGTAGAAAATATGGCAAATGGGTTCTAAGAAAGGCATTTGAAAGATCGCTTCCGCAATCAATTGTCTGGAGAGACAAGGCTGCAATGCAGGATGGGTCTGGCACAAATGGTCTTACAGGTTTCTTCGATAACGCAATTTCTGATCACGTCTTTGCTGAAAAGACTGCAAAATATCTGGAAAAAGAACAAGTTCTACTATCGTCAAAGGAGGCTCTCTGCTACTATGAAATATACCGGAGATACTATGACTATCCTGCCATGCTGGGGCAGTCAAAAAACAAATGCCCTAACTGCAATTATTCGTTTGAGGAAAAATCTCATTTTTGCCGAATGTGCGGAAGTTTTCCAATCTAGTCTTTTTTCCACTTGTTAGGTTTTCTTACAAAGATTCTCTTGCATCCGTGACAACAAAAATAGTACTTTTTTCCTTTGTACTCGTGTTCTAATGCAAGCTTTTCGTCTAACTCTATTCCGCAGACTGGATCTATCGGCATGTCTTGATTCGTCTGTTATTTGTATTTAAAACTTACAATTAAGACGACAACTTGTGCAAGAGATCGGAAAACTCCTGTCCTGTTAATACTGGAATCTTTGCAAGCTCCAAGTTCTCGTCTACATGTGAAGGAGACTTTTGTCCAACAAGAGGAGCTATGACACCAGGAGTAGACCTGACAAATTGAATTGCTCTGTGTGATGCATGTGATAGCTGTCCGAACTCTGGTAAAACATTTGGACCCAAGAGCTTTGCTTGCATGAGTGGAACACTTGTAAATATGCCAATTCCAAGCTTTGTTGCAGCTTCTAAAATAGTAAAAGAAACTCCATCTTGAACTTGATTCTTCATGGTAAGGGCTTGGTCAAGATACATGTTATATGGCAACTGAACAAACTTGAATCCATTTTCGGTACCGCCAACATCACTTGCCAACTTTACAACATCAAAGATTGAAAGATACTGTGGATGCTCTTGTGGTACTCGAAAACAATCCCACGTGGCCATTCCGTAGTATCTTATCTTTCCATCTTTTCTTTGTTTTTCATAAAACTCAAACACTTGGCCAAGTTTTGTCATAAACTCGTCTTTTGTCATATCTTGGAGCTGCCCCTCTGCTGCATTGTGGAGATACATGAGGTCGATGCACTCCAATCCTAGGTTTTTCAGACTTCTTTCCAACTGGTCTTGAAGATAAGGTATTGTCATGCAGTGGTATCCAGAAGAAATTTCGCCAGACTTGATTATTCCAGACTTTACTAGAGTGTTTTGTATGTTTTGCCAAAAATCTTCCTTTATGTCTCCGTCATTTGTGATGTAGCCATTCTTTGTGCTTATGAATAATTGATCTCTTTTTGCCTTGTTTTTTTCAATCAACTGTGCAATTGCTCTGCCCACTGACCTTTCTGCTTTTTGTGATCTATAGTTTATGGCAGTATCTATGACGTTTGTTCCAAGGGTGACTGTCTTAACAACTGCATCCTTGACTAGTGTATCTGTAGGATCGTCTGGATTTCCAAGATATGTTCCTACCCCAATCGATGACAGTGTGAGCCCATTGAATTTCTTAAAATGATTATTTGAAACGTTTGGATGGTTTTTTGCAAACTCTGCTGTTCCTTCTTGAGTTGCGTATCCTGATATCATAAAATGATTTTAGATACGGTTGATTTAATCCTACTGAACAGTTCTTACAAAATAATCTGCAACAAAACTTATGACAAGAAGGATGCCAGTTATTCTGCTGTATGACACAAACCTTTCCATTATTGGGACAAGTTCATCGACATGATCAAATTTTTGTTTTAATGATTTACAGGATCTTATTGCAATTGGTATGGTGGCAAAAGTAAGAATGGAAATGATTGGAAAAATGCGCAATGATATAGATATCGCAATTATTCCATATGTTATGGCAGGAAAAACCCATGCACTTGATGCCGCCCTTTGTTTTCCAAGCAATATGACTAGGGTTTTTCTTCCATGTGACTTGTCTGCATCGTAATCAGGAAATGAATTTACAAAGAGAACTGTTGATGACAAAATTCCTGAAAATATTCCTGCAAAAACTGGCTCCCACATTATGTGTGATGTCTGGACAAAATATGTTCCAAGCACTATCATGGCACCCTTGATGGCAACAAAGACTTCGCCAAGTCCAGAATCAACTATCCTTGTAGAGTAAAAGTAGATTGAAATGATTGCAAATCCCAAAATTATTGCAATTGTTATTCCTCTCTCAAATACAAAATATACTCCAATTGCAGCTCCGATAATTAACAAAATAACTCCAGCGCGATAGACCTCTGACGGCTTGAGCAATCCCTCTGGCAGGACTCCAGTTCCGCCGCTGAATTTAGTCCTCTTGGTCTCAGTGTCGATGTTTCTCTTATAATCCCAATAATCATTGAGGAGATCTACACTTCCATGTAGCGCCACAACTCCTGCCATTGTTAATGCTGCAAACTCTAGGTTGATTGTAGCGTTTTGCCACCATCCTATGACAAGTCCGAGAAAAACTGAGATTACCGATGCAAGCAGGAACCTGATTCTTACTGCACGCAGCCAATGTGACAGCATTGTATATGCCTAGATGTTTAGGTCTATTTCGGTATATGGTTGCATGTGCAGTGCAATACTCATCGTAATTTTTCTACATCAAAGGTTTCAAGTGGCTTTCTCCCGTTGAACCCTTCGTCCTTTCCGTGCCAGAACTTGATCTCAGTCTCACCTTTTTTCCAGCAAAGCCATATCTCTTCATTGAATCGAAGCGACGGAAAGTCAAGCAGTCCTTCTTCTACGCTTTTCATCACAACCCCGGTGCTTTCTATTTCTTCTACTGCCTTGTAAAAATTTGATATTGCTGTATTGAATTCCTGTTTTTTAAGTATGTATTCCTTGAAACTTGACATGTATTTTGGATTTGTTTCCATCTCAGTTTGAATTTCTATTACTTTATTTTTTAAATTTGTCAGTTCGTTGAATTTTTTAATTATTGAAGGCAGCATATCGTTTGCTTGTTTTACAGTAAAATGAGAAAACATTACCATGATACAATTTGGCCCAGTTAAAAGCATTAAGAAGTTTTGTTCATTGATGATATCACTTCGCCAATTATTCTTGATGCCAAATGTGAAGTCCTGTCTTTGATATCATAGCTTGGGCAAACTTCCATGATGTCAAGCCCTACAATTCCTCGCTTTGCTATGGATTTGAGAAGATAGAGAACCTCGAGGCTTGCAAGGCCAAGCGGAACAGGCACTGAGACTCCAGGTGCATAGGCAGGATCGATTGCATCCATGTCTACTGAGACGTACACATTTTGTCCCAGTTTGTCAAGTATACTGCTTTCAATTTTTGTTATTCCTTCTTTGAGAAGGTCAAGCGGAGTTATCACGTCAAGGTTGTATCTTTTGATGTTGTCTATCTCTTCTTGCTCTGGCGTTCTAATTCCTATCTGAACGCTTGACTTGATGTCTATGTTGGGCAATACATCGTGCAAAACCGAGCCGTAATAGCCAGTTGATGAGCTGATAAAATCTGGGTGTGCGTCAAAATAAACTAGGGATACGGGGCCATATTTTTTTGATATTGACCGCAGAATCTCCGAAGAGATGGAATGGTCACCGCCAATCGTTATGGGAATTTTTGCCTTTGAAACTATCTTGGTTACCGTGTCACCTATCTCAGTTCGCAATACGTTTCCATAATCGTATGCCTTGCATCTTATGCCTCCAAGAGGAAACCCTCTTGAGATCTCGTTTCCTCTCTTGTATGTGTCCCTTATGTTGGAGATCTCCCTTATTTTGTGGGGGGCCTCGGAGCTTCCCTTGCGAAGCGAATGTGATTTTGATTCGTCAGGCACTCCAAAAATGACAACATCTGCATCGTCAAAGCTATCTGTGTTTGCCCAGCAAATTTTCAATGATGTATTGATAATTTGTAATTATAAAAAACTGACTAGGCCTGACTTGACACGTCGCCGACAAGCAGTCTCTGGGTCTTTCCTCTGTGTGAAACAAGCAGAGCCCCATCATTGTCTATACCTATGGCTTTTCCTGTTACATGGCCGTTTGGTGTTGATATCTTGACATTTTTTCCAACCGTGGAAGATCTTTTTTTCCACCCATTTTTGATTTCGGAAATATTGTTTTCGATTACCTTGTTGTACATCTTTTCAAGTTCGGCCAAGAATGCTTGTAAAAACACTACTGGGTCTGCGCTTGTTTTTTTTCCTACAAGTGTAGTTGCGCCATAAAAATTCTTGGAGTTTTTTGCAATCTTGGTAATGGAAGTTAGTTCTATCTTGAAATTTATGCCAACTCCTATTACCAAATAATCTATTTGGTTTGACTCGACTGAGGCATCTACCAATATTCCTGCCACTTTTTTATCGCCCAAAGTTACATCATTTGGCCACTTTAGTTTTGGTTTTAATTTCAATGTCTTTTCTATTGTTATGGCAAGTGCAAGTGAGACAAGCATTGGAAATAAGGAGACCTGAGACACTTCAAAATTTGGTTTGAGAAGAACTGATATCCAGATGCCTCCATCTGGAGATATCCATTTTCTGTCTTGTCTTCCCCTGCCATGTGTCTGCCGCTTGGCTACTATGATGGTACCGTTCTCATGTGGTCTTGAAGCTAACTTTAGCGCAAAACTTTGCGTGGAATCAATAGTGTCAAAATAGTAAATCTTTCTTCCAATGATGTCTGTTTGCAGTCCATCTAAAATCTCCCATGGTAACATTAGGCTAGTCTTGGCAACAAGCTTGTAGCCTGTCTTTTGTTTTGAGCTTATCTTGTAGCCTAATGACTGGAGCTTTTTGATGTTCTTCCAGACTGCAGCTCGGCTCAGCCCTAGCGACACACTAATCTTTTCTCCTGAAATATATCCAGACTTGTGGGACTTGAGAAGTTGTACTATCTTGTCTGGTGTGTCGTCAAGCGATGTGTATGCATGCTGTTTGTTTGACAAAGAAATCTTAGTATTTATTCGTCTAGTAACTTTTTGATGTGTTCTTCAATCATCTCGTTTTGACCAAAGCCCACATCTCTGAGTATCCCTTTTTTGTCAATTAGAATTGTAGAAGGCGTTCCACGTAGCGCAAATTGCTCAAACGTCTGTGCGGAAAATTGCTTGCTCTTGAGATATTCTTTAACCCGTTCTATAATGTCCGCCTTTTGGCTTTCATTGTAAGACTCAAAACCTGGAACGTTTGCTTCTATTATCTCGTTTATTTTTTCTTGGCTAGCAACACCATTTTCCTGCTTTAAAAGATCCATTCCTACAGGAAACGGAATCTTGTAAGGTAGATTTTTCCCATTTACAAGATGACCGTATTGTCCTAATGCTTTGTATGTCTCCCCTATTGTCTCGCCCTTTGTAAGGAGAAGCTCTAGGTTCTCGATAGTATTTTTATCAAAATCTTCAAATGCAGTAGCAATGCCAAGAACAGTGACTCCGTCTTTGCGATACTTGTTGTAAATGTCTATTGCCTGTGGAATGCCGTACAGAAAACATCCTGGGCAGTTTACCTGAAACACCTCTACTAGAACTACATTGTCTTTTTCTTTGTCTATGTTGGTTGGCAACCCCTGTACCCACTTTGAAACGCTGAGGTTTGGTGCCTTTGCCCCAACTTTGGCAATCATGAATGAACTTTTGATCTTTTACTATCTATTTCTTTGCAAGATCTAGCAATATTTTGCGAAATTCTTTTATATGCGCATCAAATAGCAGAAAACATGTCGTCCAAGTTACCGGTAGTACTGTTGTTAACAGCAGTTCTGGTGGCATCTGTTGCAGTATCAACTATTCCTGCATCAAATGCATTGATACAGAGAGACTACTCCTACCTAAATGATAATCACTTGACAGTGAGAACCGGAAATACAAAGGTATGTGGGGATCACTTGTGCGCACCAGGTGAATGGGATAAATTGCAAGCATCAATCAATTCCGCTCAGCTTGGTAATGAAACTAAGAGCACAACAACAACCACGACCACAGCACCAACAACTAGTGGATCATCTGCCATGTGCACTGCAGTAAAAACTGCACTTACTAGCGCAAATGCAGATCCTACAATCGTACAAAAAGTGCTGTCAGCATTAGGTTGCTAAACGGTTAGTATTTCAAATCTCTTTTTTTAAAATCTCTTCTTCTCTAATCGAGATTCAAAAGTTGACGTCAAAGCCGCCCATATCGCCTGGGCCGCCGTCACCATGGCCAAAGTCTCCGCCGCTATAATCTCCACCCTGTCCCATATCATGGCCACCATCGTGCCCCATGTCGGTAGAACCTGCATCATACATGTATTGATCAGGTATGAAACTTGTCATTGCAAGGCCCATGAAAGACATCATTGAGGAGAACATCATCATGTCCATGATTCCCATGAACATCATTGCAGGAAACATGGAACGGTTATTGTCTATGTGCTGCTGCAACTTATCCTTGTCTCCACCTTTCCAGAGAGTCACCAACTGGTCCCAGTTTTGTTGCATTTCGAACCTTCTTGCCTCTAACTCCTTTGTTCCCTTTTCTGTAAGGACTAGTTCTTTTTTTGGGCCAAAGAAACCTTTCTTTTCAACTAGAACTACTAGTCCGTTCTTTTCAAGTCGCTCCAGAACGGAGTTTAGCTCTTCACCTTCAATCTTTGTCTTTTTTCTTATCTTGTCGAATTTTTTAGCTCCCTGTTCTATTGCACTTAGGACTATGACATCATTTGGGACTTCTTCCATAAAATACCGATGCATGCTTGTGGCTATAAATCGTTCTACAGCAATTCTATTAAGAGGAATATTTCTATTACAATTGTGGAAAGCGACACGCATTCAGATGAGCAGATAAAGGAGATCTATAAACTCAAAACTATTGCAGTTGTTGGAATGTCAAAAAATCCTGAAAAGGCAGCTCATTATGTTCCAAAATATTTGGCAGAAAAAGGATACAACGTGATACCTGTCAATCCAACAGCTGATGAGATTCTTGGGAAAAAATGTTATCACACTCTTGCAGAAATTCCAGTATCTGTAGATATTGTTGATGTTTTTCGACCATCTGAACAGGTGCAGCCTGTGATTGAAGAGGCAGTAAAGATAAAACCAAGAGTAATCTGGCTCCAAGAAGGAATACATAATCCGGAAGCAGAATCTATCGCAAAAAAAATGGGAATAGACGTGGTATTTAACAGGTGCATGCTTGCAGAGCATCAGAGACTATTCTAAGACATGACAGAAGACATTGCAAAATTCTATGACGCACTATCTGAATTGATAAAGTCGTTTGAGCAAAAAAATGTAACACTCAAGATGATGCAGGACTTGGATTCTGACATTGTCAAGATATATGGTGAAAGATCAAGCGCGCTTACTCGCGCAAAGGCAGGGCTTGACGAGGTGGCAGAACTTGCATATGACACTGCAGAGCACCATCCATATTGGAATCTGCTGTATGACGGCTCGCAAATTTTGAAAATTGTTTTGGAAAAATGGAACGAAAACTTGACAGAAGATGAGCTCAAAGAAATAAAGTGGTATGCAGAAAAGATTAAAGACGCAACGGAAACTGTGTCAGAAAACCATCATCACTAATTCACAACAGAGATAAATAGTAAGAAAGACGAAATGAATCCATGCCAATAAAAATTGGCCTTATCGGTAAAACAAACACTGGAAAAACTACCTTTTTCAATGCTGCCACATTGGCAGGGGGCGAAATTTCAACTTATCCGTTCACAACAAAAAAACCAGAACGTGGCATGGGAAACGCAATTACTCCATGTGTACATACGGAACTCAGTGTTAAGGACAATCCGCAAAACTCGAAATGTCTAGACGGATGGAGGTTCATACCAATTGAACTCATTGATCTTCCAGGTCTGATAAAGGGCGCATGGGCTGGCAAAGGACTTGGAAACCAGTTTCTTTCCGTTGCAACCCAGTCTGATGCACTCTTGCATGTAGTAGATGTGTCAGGAAGTGTGGATGCTGCTGGTAGAATAACAGAGGTCGGTCAAGGTGATCCAATTGCTGACGTCTCAGACATTGAAGAAGAATTGATAATGTGGTACCAAAAGCTGCTTGAAGGAAACAGGGACAAGATATCAAAACTTGTCAACGCAGAGACAGAACCTGTCATTGCAATCACTGATGTATTTCGAGGAATAGGGGTAAAAGAAGTCCATGTGAAAGAAACTCTAAAAATAACTGGACTTGAAGACAAGCATTTTGATAATTTCAACATGGAAGATAGCAAAAAATTTTCTGCCCACTTGAGAAAGATATCAAAACCCACTTTGATAGTTGCAAACAAGATTGACCTTCCAGGAGCCGACAAAAACTTTGACAGGCTGCGAGAAAAATATGTTGACACTATAATAATCCCTGCAAGTGCAGACAGCGAGCTCTCGCTGAGGCGTGCAGAACAAAAGGGCCTGATAAAATACGTTCCAGGCTCTGAACAATTTGAGATACTTCACAAGGAAGCGCTTGGCAAAAGGCAACTTGAAGCATTGGAGTTTATCACAAAAGGAATACTTGGGGAGTACATGAGGACTGGAGTCCAGTTTGCAATCAATGTGACTGTCTTCAAATTGCTAAAGATGAACTCTGTTTACCCTGTGGCAGACCCTGAAAAACTATCAGACAAAAAAGGCAGGATACTTCCAGACCTAATTTTAATGAAGGACGGGTCGACAATTGAGGACTTGGCAAAAGAGATTCATTCGGATTTGACAAAAGGGCTTCTTTATGCAAAAGACGTAAGGTATGGGGTGAGGCTACCAGTCAACTACCAACTCCGCGACAGAGATATCGTGTCGCTAGTTAGTGCAAAGACAAAAAAATCCTAGATACCGTCGCCAATTTTTTCCTGTTTCATCCACAAAACTTTTCTCTTGTGGTCAATTAGCATGATTCCGATGTCTGACAGTTCCTTTCTGATAACATCTGCCTCTTGAAATTTTTTCTCGTTGCGAAGTAGATTGCGCTTTTCAATTAGGGAATCAATCTTTCTTTTTTCTTCTTCTGAAACACCTGAAATCTTTAGGCCAAGGACATCAAGCATTTGCTCCAGTATTGGCAAGACTATGCCTGAGATAGGTTTTGTCAAGCACTCAGATGCGGCAACTTGGTTTGTGGCCTTGACAAGCTTGAAAAACGCACCAATTGCAAGTGATGTATTAAAATCATAATTGAGAGAATCGAAAAATTCTTTTTTTGTTTCAGTTGATATTTTTTCCATGGATTCAATGTCTTTGCTTTCTGCAGAACTACCGTCTGACAGGATCAATTCATAATAGCAGTTTTCCACCTGTCGCCATTTTGTTATAGTTTCTTTTAGCATCTCTTCTGAATAATCGATAGGCTTGGAGTAATGTCCTAAGAGGCAGAAGAGCCGAATTATGTTTGCGCCCCATTTTTTTAGAACAAAATCAACCGACTTTGTATTTCCTAAAGACTTGGACATCTTCTCGCCACCTATTGTAACCATGCCTACATGCATCCAAATCTTGGCAAAATTCTTGCCAGAATATGACTCTGACTGGGCGATCTCATTTTCATGGTGCGGAAATATGAGGTCCCTTCCCCCTCCATGTATCTCAAAGTCTGCTCCTAGGTACTTGAGGCTCATTGCAGAGCATTCTATGTGCCATCCGGGCCTGCCTGCGCCCCAGGGGCTTTGCCATTTGGGATCGTCATCGGCAAACTTCCACAATGCAAAATCCAGGGGATCTTTTTTGGTGTCGTCTACCTCAACACGCGCACCTGAAACCAGTTCATCAATTTTTTTCTTTGACAGCTTGCCGTAATCATGAAACTTTGAAACTGAAAAATACACGCCGTTTGCAGATACGTACGCAAATCCTTTTTCAATGAGGGTTTTTATCAAATCAATCATTGCTTCTATGTGCTCTGTTGCCTTGGGGTACATGTCAGCACGTTTGACATTGAGGCGGTCAAACTCTGTAAAATAATTCGAGATGTATCTTGAGCTAATCTTGTCTGCTGAAACGTCCTCGGATACTGCGCGATTTATTATCTTGTCATCAACATCTGTAAAATTTTGAATGAATTTGACCTTGATTCCCTGCGATTCCAAAAACCTTCGAAGTGTATCAAAAACTATAATCGTCCTTGCATGCCCTATGTGGCTGTCGTCATATACTGTAACACCGCAGAGATATATCCTGACACCGTTTGATGCGTCAAGCTCTTTTTCTGTTACTGACAATGTATCGAAAATTTTCAAACCTTATACTCCTAAAGAACGCATATTTTGGGTGTTATTCTTTTGTGCTCGCTTCTTTTATGCATCTGGTAAATTTTATCCACATTTGAGATGGGTATCTCTGTGAGCTTTGCAGTGGCTTCAACTGAAAGATTCTTCTCAAAAATGCAATACAAAATGGAGTCAATCTCGTCATATGTCATACCAATCTCTCCTTCTGCTGTATGCCCCTCCCACAAGCGAGGCCCGCTTGGTTTTGATATTATATCTGATGGCACACCAAGATATCTTGCAAGCTCTCGAATCTGGGTCTTGTAAAGCGATGCTATTGGCAAAATGTCTGCTGCACCGTCTCCATGTTTTGTAAAATATCCAATTAGAAGCTCGCTTTTATCGCTTGAGCCAAGGACAAGGTAGTTTCTTGCATTGGCGTAATAGTATAACATGCTTGCCCTTATTCTGGCCCCGAGATTTCCAAACGCCAACGGGTTTGGCTCGATATATTTTGAATATTCCTTGTGTACGAATCCAATGTCAATTAGTTTGTATTCAATATGTGAGCTATCAACAATTTTTATCGCATCACTTGTGTCTGATTCTGGCGTAATCTTGGAATCTGGCATGATGAGTGCAAGAGATTTTTCTTTGACATATTTTGCGCAGAGCATGGCAGTTACTGTAGAGTCTATACCACCGCTTAGACCAAAGACGACACCATGTGACCTGCGCTCCTCTACCTCTTTTATCAAAAAAGCGCCAATTTTTTCTTGCACTTGCCTGTAATCTATTTTTATTATCTCGTCTAGTATCTGCGTATTCAATCTCTTGTTAGAATGATATGCCGTAACGAATTAAACTTATCACAGGTCTAGGTAAATTCCGTCGTTTTTTACTTCGACTTTGTATGTTTGAAGTTTTACTCCCTTGATGTAGTCTAAGAGCTCGCCTGTCTTGATGTTGTAATGCCAGAAATGAAGTGGACATTCTACCACATCCCCCTCCAGTTTGCCCGGTGCAAGGGAGCCATCTTGGTGTACACAAACAGAATCTAGTGCATGAAAACCGTTTTGATTGAATATGGCAATTTTTTTGCCGTCAACTACAAACTCTCTGCCCTTTCCTGGAGCAACATCATTTTTTTCAGCCACTTTTTTCCATGCCATGTTTTCTAACCCAAGATCATCCAATATTTAGATTGCCATTTTTGAGGCTGGTACGTTCATCTATATTCTGATAACATTTTATATCCCTGAAATTGGAAATTTCACATGAGCCAGATAAAAGATCCTAGCTTGGCAGAAAAAGGAAAAATGTCATATGAATGGGCTCGGGATCACATGAAGATTCTCACTAATACTGTTGAACGATTAAAGAAGTCACAACCACTCAAAGGTGTAAGGCTAGGAGTGTGTCTGCACATAACAAAGGAGACATCTGTTCTGATAATGGGTGCAAAAGCACTAGGGGCTGATGTCAGCGCATGCGGTGCAAACCCGCTTTCAACTCAAGATGATATTGCAGCATTTCTTGCAGATAATGGAATTCACATTTATGCCTGGGAGGGACAAACTCCGGAAGAATATGACTGGTGTATAGAACAAATGCTGAGCCACAAGCCCAATGTTCTAACAGACGACGGCTCTGACTGCCACAGCAAAATTCACGGTAAAAAGGGATTTTCCAACTGGACCATCTTGGGTGGAACTGAAGAGACTACCACAGGTGTTATCAGATTGAAAGCACTTGAAAAACAAAAGAAACTCAAATATCCTGTCATTGCAGTAAACGATGCTTACACAAAACACATGTTTGATAACAGGTATGGTACAGGACAGAGCACAATTGATGGTTATTTCAGATCAATGAACTTGCTTTTTGCAGGAAAGAGAGTAGTTGTAGCAGGATATGGATGGGTAGGAAGAGGCGTAGCTTCTAGATCACACGGACTTGGAGCAAAGGTGTATGTTACCGAAGTTGATCCAGTGCGAGCACTTGAGGCCCACATGGATGGGTATGAAGTCATGCCAATTGAAGAGGCAGCAAAAGTAGGCGACATCTTTATCACTGCAACAGGACAGACAGGTGTGATAAGAAAAGAGCACATTCTAAAGATGAAAAATGGTGCTATTCTTGGAAACGTGGGACACTTTGATGTTGAAGTTGATGCAAAGTTCCTTTTGACTGAATCAAAATCTGTAAGAGAGGTTAGGCCAAATCTTGACGAATGCTTGCTGAAAAATGGAAAACGTGTCTATCTCATTGGAAAAGGAAGAATTGCAAACCTTGTTGCAGCAGAAGGACATCCTCCAGAGGTAATGGCACAATCATTTTCAAACCAACTGCTATCTATGATCCACATCACAAAGAACCACAAAAAGATAGGAAAGAAAGTGATTACAGTTCCAAAAGAAATTGACAGGCAAATAGCAATAGATGCACTAGCTGCAATGGACGTAAAAATTGACAAACCAACTGCAGCTCAAATAAAATACGCACAAAGTTGGGCATAGCTTAAATCACGCGCAAACTCTACCACAATAATGAAACGTGCAATTATCACAAGTGCACTGCCATATGCTAATGGTGAGATACACCTAGGTCATGTTGCTTCAACTTATCTGCCTGCTGATATTACTACAAGATTTCTTAAAGCAACTGGAACTGAAGCGTATTACATATGCGCATCAGACGACTATGGAACACCAATTCTAATCCAGGCTGAAAAAGAAAAAAAGACTCCAGAGGAATATGTTAAGATCTGGAACAAGAGGGATTATGACGATTTTACTTCATTTGGTATAGGGTTTGATTTTTTCTACAGGACAAGTTCGCCTGAAAATGTTTCCTTTGTGCAAGATACGTTCAAAAAACTGATGAAAAACGGATACATATACGAGCAGGAGATAATCCAGTTTTATTGCAACACGGACAAGAAGTTTCTGCCAGATAGATATGTGATTGGCAGGTGTCCCTACTGCAAGGCAGAAGACCAGTATTCAGACCTTTGCGAAAAATGTGGGCGAGTCCCGCAGGAAATTGAGGAGCCAAAATGCTCAATATGTAAGAATCCTCCTACAAAAGAAAAAACCAAGCACTATTTTTTCAAACTAAAGGAGTTTGAAAAGGAACTAAACCAATGGCTTGATGCTGACTCGTACCTGCAAAAAGACGTGAAAAAATATGTGCAAAACTGGATAAAAGACGGGCTGGTGGACTGGGACATTACACGTGACATTGACTGGGGCGTGCCGATACCGCTTGACGAGGCCAAGGGGCAAGTCTTCTATGGTTGGTTTGACAACCATCTTGCATACATTTCATCTGCGTTAAAGTACTTGGAGGGAAAGGGAATCGACGGAAAAGAATTTTGGAACTCGGCTGACATTTACCACTTTATCGGCAAGGACATTGTATACCACCACTATCTGTTTTTGCCTGCAATGAGGATTGGAATAAAAAAAGAGTTCAAGCTGCCCGACTATATCCCGACAAGGGGGCATCTCATGCTACAGTCAAAAAAGATCTCAAAGAGCCGCAATTGGTACATTGGGCTCAAAGACTTTCTGCAAATCTATCCTGCTGACTATCTGAGATTCTATCTTACTCTTATCACGCCTTACAGTCAGGACGACCTGAACTTTGATTGGGATGAGTTTGCTGCCAGGATAAACTCTGAGCTGATAGGAAACGTGGGAAACTTTGTCAACCG
>DATFDB010000032.1:0-26765 GCA_035252445.1 Nitrosotalea sp.
ATCCCAATTTCATGTCAACTGGGGGACGCATTCATAATTGCATGGTCAATTTATGCAATATTATTTTCCATCTCGTTTGCAGGCCCTCTCAGCAGCCTGACAAAAACTTTGACTAATACCATATCAGAAGGTTGGCACGAATTGAAGGAAAATGGACTTGTCAATGCAATTACATGGTTTTCCATATTGATACTTGTTTCGGTTGGAATAGATTTGATACAGCAAAGTTTTGGAGTAAAAATAGAGCCCCCACAATCACAAAATGGATTGATTCAGTTTTTCCAAATTACAACATCCCCTCTTACAGAAGAATTGGGCTTTAGAGTATTTCTCATAGGAATACCACTCTTTCTTGTCTTTTCATATCGTGCATCATGGAAACTTTTTTTCAAGTCACTTTGGAGACCTGCCGCATATTTACACATAAAAGACTACAAAAAAGCCATGGCGATAATAATTACTGTGGGCATATTCTTCGGGGCGGCACATATAATCTCTGGAACACCCTGGAGTCCTGGAAAAATCACACAGGCGGCAGTAGCTGGAATCATAATAGGATGGGTATATGTAAGATACGGGCTCGGTCCTGCAATATTGATTCACTGGGGGACAAATTATTTCATTTATTCGTATTTATTTTTCATATCAACTCTAGGTCAAGTTCCTCTATCTTCGGAAATTTCAAATCCTTTTTCTGATACTCTTGAACAGTTGTTGCTAATCACAGGTTCAATTGCAATTTCCATTAAAATTCTCGCATACATAAAAATAAAACGAGAAAGACTTCAACTCGAACAGTGATACGATCAGTCAAATACACTACTAAGAGACTTTGAAACAGGCAGATCATAACTCATTATTAGATTCAAGTCGGATTGATCATCCACGTCCAACATTATCCTTCTAATAAGCACGAGAGCCGATTTTGCATTTCTTTTCTCAGCAGTAGTAAGATGTATTTTGTAGCTATCCTCATCATAATGAGTCTCCATGACATTAACCGGAGTTCGAAACAATGCGTTTGTACCGTCAAATTTTCTTGATGGCACTACAAGTACACATCGATTTTGAATCTTCATGTCCAACAGTGTCCTAATATCTTCTGCCTGAATAAGTGGTATATCCTGAGGAAAGACGATGGTAGAATCAAAGCCTTCTTTTGACAGATAATCATCAGCGAGTTTTACAGCATTATTGACTCCAAGTTCATCATGATCATAGATTTCCATCGCACCGAATTTTTTTCCAATTTCAAAAGCATCATCATCCTTGCTTACAATTACAGTCTTTTCAATAATTTCAGATTGTGAAATAGCTCCCAGTACAGATTCTAACATTATTCTGCAAATTTTTTCTGTTTTTTCAGAAGATATGTTAAGACGAGTTTTTGCCCTTGAAAATGTTTTTACTGGCACTATTGCACCGATTCTAGACTTAGACATGCATTTGTTTCAAAATGAAAGACGCCAGAGCCTCTTCATCTTTCTTTTCTTTCATTTTTATTTTTGTCTCATATACTTTCATGTCTAAATTCTCGATCTTTCTCGTATGTAGTTTGTCTGCAGAATCAATTATCATATGTGATGCCACTTCGGAATACATTTTGGCAAGTCCATAAACGGAAACTTCAATCCCTGCAGCTTCCAAATATTTTGCTGCAGGTCCGCTTATTGCAGAATTTCCTATGAGTGGACTTACAACAACGACTTTTTTCTTTGACTTGGACAATTCTTTTCTGATTCCTTTAATTGACAGTATTGGACCAATGCTAGTAAGAGGATTACCAGGGGCAATGATTACTAATTTTGAGTCGTGAATAGCGTTTACCGCAGCTGGATTTGCTCTTGCCTTGTCCGCACCAAGATATTTGATTCCTTCAACCTTATCTTGACCCTTATACTTTACCCAAAATTCCTGCAAATGGAGTTCTCCCTTGTTCGTTACAATTCTAGTCTCAACACTATTGTCTGTCACGGGAATTATCTTTGTATCAACTGCAAACTTTTGACACAGCCATTCAGTGATATCAGATAGATTTTTTCCGTTTTTCAACATGTTTGTTCTCAACAGATGTATTGCTGCATCCCTATCTCCTATTTTGAACCACGTTTCTTCCCCAAGCATTTCCATCTGGCGTAAGAATCCAAACGTGTCTTTCTTTATCCCCCATCCTTTGTCGGTATCAAGAATATCTGCAAGACCGTAAAGCATCGTATCAATGTCAGGGCAGATGTAAAGACCATACAACCAATAATTATCACCAACATTAGAAATTACAGACAGGTCACGAGTTTGAGAGGCTATTCCTCTGACAAGTTTTACAGAACCTGTTCCGCCTGCAAGAATTGTTATCAACTTTTCAGATCCCTGAAAGTTACTAAGATGCCAAACATATTACTCTTGCCAATAAAAATTCAAAAAATCAATATTTGTAAAAAATAATGCTAAGATTTATTAGCGACTCAGAGAGTACTCGGAACGTGACTAGGAGACTTTTAATGGCCTCAGTGATAACAAGCTTGCTACTTTTCGGTACAGTTTCTCCAAGTTTTGCAACAGTTAATTTCAGCGCTACTTTGCCTATGGCGGGCAACCCCATTGATCCCACTTATGATTTTGAAAAGAGTTTCTATATCAATTATCCAGCAGGAAGTAAATTGCAAAGCATACTTCAGAATAAAAATGTCACCATAGTATTTTCAGATAATTCAACTAGTGACCCCGCCCTTAAAACATTCATGCAACAAATTAACACAGATATCATCTCAAATGAACACAGTTCAGCAGTCATAACCAACCTAGCGGTCAATTATCAATTGCTCATAAATGGTTATTCGGATCATGCATCTTTTGACTACAAAGTGGTACTCGTCCCCACAGTTACAGGATATATCATTAACAAAGCTAGCGGAGACATACCACAAACATTTGATGCCTCATGGATGGCATTCAACGCCAGCTCCCCAGTAACCATAACCACAAGCCAATACGGACCAATAGAGATCAATTATCCAATAGATGCCATTCAAAGTCAATTACCTGACCTGTATGGCGCACTCAAGGGAACAGACGCATTCAATGTTTTCCAAGCCCACAATTTACTTGATGCAACCGGATTATTCAGTCAACAGCCAGTAGACAAGTGGGACGCACTATTTGATCCAGCATATACATTGACTGAGACTGCAGGATATGGATACCAAGGACAAAAAATTGCAGTTACTACATTTTCTTCAGGCCTTAGCAACGCATTCTCCGGAACATTACATGTAAACAATGTTGATGAAGACTTTACAGGCTCAGATGGTGTCAAATATCACATCTCCACAAAAGAACAGGCCAACGCTGGCACTATCAACATAGAAGGACATGCAAATCCAAACAAAGTCCAAGGCGGATGGACGTTTGGATCTACGGCTCAAGCTTCGTCAACTTCAGGTACTGCAACAGCAGGCGGAACTTCAACAATGATGGTATATGGAATGGCAGGATTTGCAGGAGTAATAGCAGTTGTAATATTCATCTGGAGCAATAAAAAGATGAAGCAAACAATTACAGAAATAGACACAGGCCCTATAGAATATGAAGAAAGAAGACATTGGGCAGACAAGTTTGACGGAGAACCAAGTGGAGCTACAAGTTCAAGTAACCAGCCAAGCAACCCAGATGACAAGCCAAAAAGATCAGCAATATAAAAAAATTCTATTTTCAATTTAAGAAAAAATGCGTGCCAGCAGTAACCCTCCTTCTGTTTTACGAGATTTCGCTATGCGGCCTACCTAAACAAAGTGCAGCGCTTATTGTTTGATTTGGCCTTTCTCCGAGTGGTGCAGATTTTTCATTCTTTTCTGGAAACCTCAGGCATTGCCATCACAGTATACCCCAGATGAGATGGTTTTCTGTTCTGCTGCCAGTCATCTCTGACTATCCGTCGCCGGATCACTTGCTGCATGGAGGGAGGAGTTTCCTCTGCCGTAGCAGCGCCTCATTCACTGGCTCGCATCTTTCAATCAAGACAGGATTCTATTTTAGCATTATCAATACTTACATTTTTGGGGCAAAATAATCTTCGTGAGGAGTCGTTCCTTTTCTTGACTTGATACGTCCGTATGTCATACGATATACTTTGTAAACAAAGCGATTTTCCTTGAGCCTTGGAGCAATCATATTCCAAAAGTACCTAGCCCTGATATTGGAAAATCTCGAATCACGTACTACAAAGACACTGTACTTTGATTTTTCAACAATTGCAATTGTCTTTGGACTAAATGCTTGTTCAGGTTGATTTCCAGCACCAACTATCACTATTTCTGGATCTTGATTTAGATTCTGCAGTAGGTCTTTTGTTACATCTATGCTTGTAGGGTAAATTCTTTCAACAGGAATTTTTTTCAGATCAAGATCAAACATTTTTTCATTAATTCTACTCAAGATATCACGTTCTTCTTCAGGGGATTCGACTACACCTCTCACGATGCGTATCTTGCTATCCAGAGATGTTGAGAAAGAATTTGCGATTTCAAGACCAAGGTCAGAATGCCTTCCCTTATCATAGGCAACTACTACACGTGAAAGTTCTTTTTCAAATTCTTTTTTAATGCTTACCCCAATAATATCGCAGGTCGTAAGAGAGAGTAACTTTCTATTATTCTTAAGATCATAGAAATCCATCACAAGAAGATTGATTCCTTGTTCTTCAGCAGTAGCAAGAATTGCCTCCGTTGTGTCATGCGATAACCTTACAAGATATCTATATTCTGAAAACCCTGGCCTTTTTTTAAGTTCATCAAAAGATTTCATAACAGGGTCTGCAAATCCATGCGCCATAGAAAGAGGTATCTGTATAGGGATAGTAGCCACGTTCAAGAGAGATATTTCGCCGTCTTTTGATTTTGCGATGGCTGAAGCAATGGTTACAAGTTTTTCAATAGTTTTTTTATTGAATACTACCATAATGCGATAGTCTTTTCTTTGTTGTGGACCTATGTTTGCCACAAGAGGAGCATAGTGTTCTATCTCTTTTTTTGCGATGTATAATTTGTAGATTGAAAATCCTATCAATATCCAGACAATTGCAATTACCCAGCTTAGTGGATTGTATATCAAAAGGAATATTGCAAGTCCAGCTTTAGCAAATATTCCTATCAGTGGCATGAGAGGAAATACAGGAATCTTGAATCCATAGTCAAGTTTATGCCCATAAAGTCTCCTAATGTTAATTCCTGCCCAGTTAACTTGGGTGAAAAGAAATAGAAACATGACACCTGCGACAAGTGCGATTTGTTCAAGAGGTAACCAAGTAGCCATAATCAACATGATAAATCCAGAAGCAATGATTGCAAAATGTGGTGTGTGAAATTTTGGATGAATTGAACTGAAAATATAAGGTAGGTTATACTGCCTACCCATAGCAAATGAAACTCTACTTGAAGAAAACGTAGTCGCACTTAGTGCGGCTATACTTGATACTAGTCCTCCTACAAAGACCAAAATTGTTCCATATGGTATAAGATATTGTGCCGCTTTTCCAATTCCTAGGTCTTGATAACCTCCAATGTATTTCCATACCTCGTCTCCCAGTACAGAAGGTCTGAGCCCACCAATAAAGACGAATGTGAATATTATGTAGAGTGCTGTTACTACTCCAAGTGCAATGAAAATTGCTCGTGGGATATTCTTTTTTGGGTTTTTTACTTCTTCTCCTGCCTGTACGATTATTTCATATCCTTCAAACGCAATGTATGTGATGCCCATTGCTAGAATAAATCCAGTTATTCCTTTTGGAACAAAATTATGAAAGTTTTGGGCCCAATCATGATTGACAAATCCTAGTGCAAACAAGCCTGATGCTATGAGAACCACAATTATTGCAAGCTGCAAAATTGTAAGACCGTTCCCTACTCTTCCAGTTAGTGATACACCGCGATAATTTACATATGTGAATATCACTATAGAGCACACTGCAATTATTTTTCCAAGAGGAATTCCCCCATACGCTGGTGCAACGCCCAAGCTTGTTAGCAGACTTCCAAAAAAATCACCAATAGAGACAGCATACAAGCTTCCTGCAATCATGTGTGCAAACCAAGCAATCCATCCGCTGATGAATGCATTTGGCCGTGGCAGGCCCTCTTTTACCCATCTATATCCACCACCAGCTTCTGGAAAAGCAGATCCAAGTTCAGCATATGTAAGCGCAGTGAAAAAACTTACAATTCCACTGATAGCAAATACTATAACAAGTGATGGTCCTGATTCATCCATTGCAGGCCCAACAAGATTGAAGATGGCTCCGCCTATCATGGCAGCAATTCCAATCATAGTAATATCCAACAGAGATAGGCTACGAACCAGCCCTGAATGTTCAGTTGTCATGTAAACCTATCCGTGTGGAAAAAACGCTCGCATAAATCTCTACCCGTGAAGCAAGGTGTCACGAATGCATCATTGGGATCGCAGAAGGAAGCTAGTTTGATCGAATGGCACCTTATAACACGACAAGACGTCTAGTCTTTGAGTTGATATGCAATGCCATAATTGTTAGATATTTCAACCATGTTTTCTTCAGTTTCGGCCTCAGAATAGTCTTTTAGAAGATCTTGGTTCAGTTCAAAAAATGTATGACCCCACTTGAATTTGTTCAATATTTCGTGGGCTTGGTCATCTATACCCATTATAAAAAGCGTAGCCGCAATAGACTCTGCAGTGGTAAGCTTTCCAATCTTTGCATAATTTACTGGATTTCCAGCAAGCAGTGGAGGAAGCTTGCGAGAAAATCCCAAAAAGTTTCTGGCAAATACATTTTGCGCCAATTCCCATGAGCAGTCAACAGCAGTAATAGAATCAACAAGATCTTTATCTTTTTTCAACACCAATCTTTCAGCGAAAGGGTGCAGGATCATTGTTACTTGTATTGTTTTTCGCACTTGCTTTGCTAACCCAAACTTGACCAGTTTTGCAGCAGTACATTTTGCAGGATCATCCTGCTTCAGCATAAAGACCTGAACTTTCACATCAATACCATACTTACAGAGGAATAAATTGCATGTTATTTGGAATCGATCAAGTCAAATACTATTTTGCAACATAAGTTACTTGATAGTAAAACCTAGACATTTGATTGTTCTTGATTATGTCTACATGCCACTGTCCAACTACAATAGAATCATTCGCGTTAGTTGGTAGTATACTAAACTGCTGGATTCTTTGATTTGCCCCAGAGTACCCTACTAGATAGCTTTTACTTCCCACATTAACATTCTTGTAGCTTGCATCCAATTGAAATGTAGATTGCGATATCAAACAATCTGAAGTGGAACCAATTACGCACGTACCATCAGGCGATGTTATCTTCATGCTAACAGAATTTTCGTCTTCAGGGTTTACACGCAGGAGGCCAGATATCTCTCGCGGATAATAAGTCTGGTTGTTAGTGGTCTTTTCATTCAAGTTTACCGTAACAAGTGAGTCAGATATCATGCCCTCTTTATCTACAATCGTCGATGGGGCAAAGATCTGATGCAGAGGTCCAATACTTGTAGGAATTATTGTCAATTCAGGCACAGTTTGTGTTACATTTGCAGGAGGTGTCACGTGCGTAGCATTGATACTCTGTGTAACATTACCTTCTGAAGGTACATTTTCTGCTGGCAACTGGTTGACCACTTGGTAATATACATTAAAACTTCCAAATGGCACTTGAGCTATTACAGTATAATTTCCAATGGACGTAGTTTTTGGAATAGTATAATCATAGCTGAATGATCCATACTGATCAAACCTAGCCGCAGCATGCTGTAATGTATAACCTTTCTGAGACATGACTTGGCCTTCACTTATTACAGTGTCATTTGCAAGTCCAAATGTAAGATAAGCATTATCAATTGATATGATATAGCTTGTTCTTCCAGTAATCAAGACGGTTTGTCCAGGAAGATATTGTTTATGATCTGTAATCATGAAGAGCTGGAGCTGTCCCGAGCTTATTGTATATGGATTAGTCACTTGGAAAGTTGATTGAGTGGTATAAGTGAGGTATTGTGCATAAATTTTATAATTTCCTACTGGCCAGACTCCAGGTTGTAATGGAATTGACATGTGGAATTGCCCTCCTTGATTCAAGGTAGCTGCATATCGTTCAATTTCTTGTCCAGATTGAGTATAAATTGAGATTTGAGCCTGAGTGTTGGATGTTTGAGTTGCAGTGTTTGATTGTGGAAGCGTTTGGCCAGATATGTTTACTACGTCAGAATTGAGATAGCTTGTCTTGTCAGTCTCTATAGCAAATGGAGAGACTGCAGTTTGATTTTGTGGGTTTGGAGATACTTGGAAAAACAGTGATGTGCTGCCATAGTCAGAGTTAATCGTCATCACATAAATGCCATAAAGATTTGTTTGGGAAGTAGCGTTAAGCGATGAAGCCCTATTGGTAGTAAAGGTAGAAACGGTGTTAAACGTTGCCTTAGAGGGAATTGTCCAATTCCATGAAAAAAGTCCATTGTTCAAAGGCAGAATAGCTGTGACTAGACCTCCATCAGGCTTTAAGAGTGTGACTGTGTGTATAGAAGTCCCTACAGAACTTGACAGTTTTCCGGTAAGATGTACCGTTTCCCCAACTCCGTATACTTGTTTGTCAAGACTTGCTAGAATAGGTCCTTGACTACCAGTATCAAGGGGATTATACACTGAAAATGTAGTCGATGCACGTAAGCTACCATATGAAGCCTTTAAGGTATACGTTCCTTTTATGAACATGCTTGGGGTAAGAGTTTGTTTAATGAGATAATTTCCACTAGCGTCAGGATATGCAAAGAATTCCAGTGATGTTGACTGACTAATAGCAGCACCGCTAATAAATGTGGTTTGAGAATATAACTGCCCTCCTGTAGAATTAAAAACTGAGATTTGAATTTGTGATCCTTGGTTTAGCATATTTGTTTGGATTTGGCCTGAAATGATAATTGGATCTCCATATGCATAAGATGTTTTGTCAGTGACCATCGTAAATGGGCCTGATTGTGCGGCGGCCTGATAAGTACTTGGATTTGACGCTACTACAAAGTCAGCTTCAACTTTTGTAGATAAAATTGATACGATAGTCCTATAATTTCCAAGTCTAACAGAATCGCTAGGAATAGTGAAATCATAAGTAAATGTATTATCAGACTTTACATTGACAAATGTTTTAATGTCAAGAGTTTGAGGCACTGTTCCTTGTATTCCACTTGCCGCAGAAGATTGGATGATTTCCAATACAGGAGAAAGTCCAGAATTTTGTAAACCGGATAACTGAGTACTTCCGCTTATGTGCACAATATCCCCAAGTCCATACACTTGTTTGTCAGTTGATACTACTAATGGAGTGGTTTGGGCTTGCTGAGACGCCAAAATAAATGAAGTCGTGGCTTTTGCAGTACTGTAGGTTGCAACAATAGTATATTTTCCATAAATTGGATTTATGTTATTTATCATAATTCCAGATGCACTAGAATGTGATTGGTAAGAATTGTATGTTGTAAAATGACCATGAGAATCAGGATAGAGATTTCCTTGATATATCATAGTACCGTTAGGCTCGTAGACTTTGTAGACTACAGGAGTTAGAGGTATAACCTGAGAAGCATTTCCGATAAGTGTGATGGGTTGCAAGACAGTGTAAATCGATTGGTCCGTAGATACAGACATTGTAAGTGCCGCAGCTTGTGTAGGAGGTATAAATGGAGTTGCACCAAGCATAAAGTGAGTTGATGCTGTAACTGTGCCATATGATGCAGAAATAGTATAATTTCCCTCTGAAAATCCTGTTACTTGACTAGTCTTCAGGGTAGTACTAAATTTCAGATTATTGTCAGGATACATAGTAAACGTCTTTTGAAAACCTGCAGGTCCTGACACTATCAGATTAACAGATAGTGGATAACCAAGAGCTGGATCATTTAGAAATTTTGAAACGGTACCACTTATTGTTATAGTGTCGTCAAAAATGTAACTTTGCTTGTCTGATGCAACGGTCATCGTATTAGCAGAAGATATGGTTGTAGTGGTAAGATGTCCATTAGATGATCCAGGAGTAGCCGTTTTGTAAACCCAGTCATTTGAAGAACCAGTTTCATCTCCATCATACATTCTTTGCCATGAACTACCTCCTCCTTGAAAATCACTCAGAGATGGAGTTTGATCAATTAGTGTGCCGTTGTTACTTTTTAGTTGTATAACTGCACCTGCATGTGGAAACCACAGTGGGCCTGAGGTAAGAATCAGAAATTGTTTGCTTTGAAGTACAGCATTGCTTGGCATTGTGTAGATTTGTTTAAGTCCAGTGGTTGCACCAACTGTCCAACCACCAATATTAACAGCAGAATTTGTAGGATTGTAAAGCTCTACCCAATCTATCGGGTATTTTGAATCATCACCTACAGGATTGATGTCAGCTTCATTTATGACTACATGGTTTGCTATAGAAACTGTTTGTCCAAGAGCAGAGTAAGTGTATCCAATTAAAACTAAAATTAAGAAGCTGACAATAATGTAGGATCTCAAATATCTCATCTGTGCTACCATTTCATCATTGAGATTACAATTTTAGGTGTTGATAGTGGAAAAGTTGAGCTAGTTGTTAATCCCCAATATGTCAACGTCTTCATGAGTAAATGTAGCCTCAGATTCATTATAAGCTGTGCGTACAATTTATCTTATTATAGTTTTAGACTATCTCATTATCACAGTTTGGGCACTTGCTATGGCTTATCTTAGCACCACATACTGCACATATACCCTCACCCAAGGCATTTTTAATTTGCTGCTTTCTTTTTTTAACAAATACGCGAATCCCAAAGTATGTTACAACTGCAATTATTATTGCATATACAGGAGCTAGAAACGGCAGTAGACCTAACATTAAAAAGAAAACTCCCAGGATTAGTAAAATTTCTCGTTTTTCAAATCCCAAGACGTTCTATGAAGAAAAAATTTCAATAAATAGGTATGCCAGGCTCCGAGTCACTGAATTAACAGTCATCTTTTGATCATGTCTCTAACTCTTCTTCATCGCCTGACTTGACAGATTTTGCAAATGTCAGATAAGAACCAATTGAAATTAGGCCATTATGAAATACAGTGGGATCGGCCGGATTTGAACCGACGACCTCAGGTACCCAAAACCCGAATCATGCCAAGCTAGACCACGATCCCGATGTTGAATGGACCAAAAAGTCCCCAATTTAAGCTTCTCATATTATGATTATTTTAAATAAGAAACACTTTCAACCATAAACCGATGCAAATTCAGGATTATATCAATGCAGGAAAAATTGCAGCTGAAGTAAGAGAAAACGCAAGGAAAAAGTATCACGTGGGTTCAACACTGCTTGAAATTTGTGAATCAATTGAAAAAGAAATCAAGTACAAAGGAGGCAAATGCGCTTTTCCTGTAAATACCAGCTTGAATGATATTGCCGCACATTACACTGCAGAGCCAAACGACCCAATAGTGGTCAAAGAATCAGATCTCTTGAAAATCGATTTAGGTGTTCAAATAAATGGATACATTGCAGATACCGCAGTAACTGTATGCTATGATCCAAATTATGACTATTTAGTTCAAGCTGCAGAATCAGCACTAAGGGATGCAATGTCGATCATGCGGGTTGGTACAAAATCAAGCGATGTTGGAAAAACAATTGAAAATACAGTAAAACAAATGGGTGGAATTCCTATTGCAAACCTGAGTGGGCATTCTCTTGAGCAATACACAATACATGCAGGCAAATCTGTCCCAAACATATGGTCTATAGGATCATTTTCTTTCCAGTCAACTGAAGCTTATGCATGCGAGCCATTTGTTACAACACGTGATGGTTCAGGATTTGTGCGTGAAGGCAAGATCAGAAATATATTTTCTCTCACCACAAGAAAGCGCTCAAAAGATGATGAAGCCAACAAGTTAATTGACTTCATATGGAACAATTTCAACATGTTACCCTTTGCATTAAGATGGGTTTTACAGGAATGGGATGAAAATACAGCAAGACCACTTTTGGACAAGCTAATTCAAAACAAGATAGTTAGATCATACCCCATCCTGATTGAAGCGAATGGTCAAAAAGTGGCACAGGCAGAACATACGTTCATACCACAAGAAAATGGAGTTACTATTACCACTATTTGACAGATTCACCGTAAATTTTCGATATTATTATTTGTCCATTGTTACAAGACGTGCACTTGCCAACTATCTTAAAAATATAGTCTCCGTCAGTAAATTTTCTTTTTTTTGTCACATTGCACAAAGTACATTGTTCAACAGCGTACGGATCTATAACCTCTTGTTTTTTTCTTAAAAATATCATTGTGATACACCAATTGTGTTTCCCACACCTATTAACAAGATTGTCTGACCAGGCTTTGTATTCTCTTTTATCATTTCATATATATGATGTGTTGTTTTTTCTGCAGTATCGGCAATTTCTTTTTTCATTAATGTTATTGCTTCTTTAATTGATTGTTTAATCACGATTGCGTAAACTGGGACACTATATTTTGTAGTTATTTCTTCAATCTGAAACCTTTCAGTACCAATTCCTCCTATTGCTGCACCAAATCCTTGAGCTATAGACCCCGTCTCTTCCCCTTCTAGCTTCAAAGCTGCATCCACCATTATAACAATATCAGGTTTTTTCTCCAAGATGATTTTTTCAACTGCTTCGCCTGGCCTTCCTACAGTTCCTGCAGGCCCTTCTGCTTTCAGTAGCAAGAGTTTTCTATTCTCAAAATCTTTTTCGCTCCAAACTGTTTCTTGTGCAGCTTGCATCTTTTTTGTATCAAGCATCATCTTGCCCACAATCATAGGCCCTATTCCATCTCCAATCGGTTGTCCCTGTTTGAATGCCGTTACTGCCGTCTTGAGTGCGTCGGCTTCTTCCATGATGAAGGGAATCATCATTTGCAAAGGCAATATGAGCGGAAAATTGTTTTGTTTTTTTGCAGTCAGAAACATATGCCTTACACTCTTGTAGAGAAGATGTATTGTTGTAACGACCTCAAGAATGTTGATTATCTTGCTTGCCTCTATTGCATTCAGATCAGGAGCAAACGCCTTGACCTGAGTTTTTGTAAACTCTTCTCTACTTCTCATCATGTGTATTATTTTAGGAACAATTCCGTTTGGATCCATGTCAACAGGCATTATTGTAAAATACTCAAAATACCTATCAAGCTTAGACGGGATATCCCAGCTTGGTTTTATTGTAGTTTTTATGTAATCAACAAGATCTTTTCGCGTATCATCTCGGTATGTTTTTAGCTTTTCAACAGACTTGTTGATTTCAGAAGAAGTAACTTGAAGTTGAATCTTTTGTCCATAAAGCATAAAAACAAAAATTGGAACGATCCACACAAGCCACATCAAAGGATTAGAATTATCATTAGAATTGAAGAGTTTGTCAATGTTTATGCCTAGAAAATCCAATATAGAAAAAGCTGGCTCGATCTAAATTAAATCTTTGTGAAAAAATTAAATTGTTTTTAACTAAAGACTCTAAGAAATAACATGCTAGTTCAGATAAGTACCAAACTTGCAAAAAAATTAACCTGTGAGATATCATCAGATTGTAACATACTTGATGCTTATTCCAAGGATGCGAGCTCTTACACAGTAAAACCTCTCGCAGTAGCTTTTCCTAAAAATGAAAAAGACATAATAAAAATACTCAGATTTGCAACGCAGCATAAGATTCCTATAATCCCAAGGGGCGGTGGTACGGGATTAGTTGGAAGCGCTCTTGGAAGAGGAATCATCCTAGACATGAGATATTTCAATTCAATTAAGATTGGACATGGAACTGTGTGTGTAGGAAGCGGCGTATTCAAGGGAGAACTTGATAAAGTACTAAAGAAACATAGAAGGTTTATTGGTCCAAACCCATCAATTGGTCCATTTTGTACCATTGGCGGTATGATAGGAACTAATGCCAGTGGAAGTCATTCATTAAAGTATGGTAGTGTAGTAGATAACCTCGTTCAGATAAAAATCATTACGTCAAAAGGAAAACTTGTTGTCCTTCCAAAGAAAAGCCATGTTGAAAAAAACATTCTTCAAATAACAAACCCGAAAACCCAAAAATATTTTCCAAAGATTTCAAAAAATTCATGCGGATACAGGATTGATAAGATAAGAAAAAGATCAGATACACAGAAAATTATTGCAGGTTCTGAGGGAACACTTGGTGTAATCGTTTCAGCCAAGATAAAGACGATCTCACTCCCAAAACAAACTGTTTTAGTCATAGTATCATACAGTACGCTCAAAGAAGCAGTCTGCGACATATCGGACATACTAGAACTGAGACCATCAGCAGTTGAGATAATAGACGATAACATTGTAAATCATATCACAACCAGACTACCAAGAAAAACAAAATGCTTACTTTTTGTAGAGTTTGATGACCACATATCAAAAAAAAGAGAGAAAATCAAACACACATTGTCTGGCAAGATAGTTGCCTCCACAACTAATACTAAACAGATCATGAAGTGGTGGTCATATAGAAACTCAGCCTTGTCCTACACATTGAAAATGATCTCAAAACAAGAGATGGTTTCTACAATGATAGAAGATGCCACGGTCCCAGTTCATAGATTGCCCCTTTTGTTAGATTTGGTGGAATATCTGACCTCCAAATATCCCATGAAAGTAATTACGTATGGCCATGCTGGAAATGGCAACCTGCACATAAGACCGATCTTGAAGAAAAAAGACAGATATTTAATTAGAAATATAGCAAGAGAGTTTTTTTCCGGAGTCATAAGCATAGGAGGATCTATAACAGGAGAGCATGGAGACGGTTTGGCAAGATCAAAATATGTAAAATTGCAATATGGAAACAAGACTTATGCAGTTTTCAAAAAAGTCAAGAAAATTTTCGACCCAACTAACACTCTCAATCCTGGCAAGATAATTGTTTGAGTTTTTGATACACAGTAAAAGTAATTTTGGATCAACAGTATAATTGAGTCTACTTTATCTTGGTTCCAAGTGGAACATCCTCATTTACAGTAAGCCAGAATGGTTTGTCATTCAAGTCTGCAGCTAAAAGCATTGCGTTAGAGTCTACTCCGGCAATCTTTCTTGGTTCAAGATTTGCTAATACTATGACTTTTTTGTTTATCAAGTCTTCAGGCGGATAGTATTCGGCTCCTCCTATTATCACCTGTCTTTTTTCCTCTCCCAAATCTATTATGCCCTTTATGATTTTCGACTTTCCCGGGATTTTTTCAACTTCGACTATTTTTGCTACGCGAATATCTAATTTGGCAAAATCGTTGTATGTTATTGGATCCACAGAAAACCTTTTTTTGACTCATTAAAATTGATTTCGAAAATAATGAAATTTGTAAATTTCTTCATTGCATAACCAATGTACAATCATCTGATAAGATAAATAGGAATAAGAATTCTTCAAGACATGGCTCAAATTCAAGCGTCAGTTGAGGTAAATGCACCTTTGGACAAAGTTTGGAATGTTGTATCAGACTTGGATTCAGAACCAAGATTCTGGAAGGGAACAAAAAGCGTTCATAACATATCAAAAGAGGGAAATACGATAACCCGCGAGATAACAATTGCCTTTAAGGATTCAAAATGTTTGCAAACTGTCACTTTTTATCCCAAAGATAAAATCCATGCACAATTCACAAAGGGCATTATAGATGGAACAAAAACGATCTTGTTAATTCCTCAAGGAGAAAAAACGAGAGTCGAAGCTACATGGGATATCAAACTTACTGGTATGATGGGGATGTTTACTGGGATGATCAAAAAACACATTCAGAGCGGTACTGAGCAAGCACTACAAAGTATCAAAGAAGAAATAGAGCGATAGTTCGGATGAATATTGCCATAGATGTATTCAATTACACATTAACTACAATATTGACGGCAGTAGCGTTGACTTGGATTTTGTTAATTAGATCAATGTGGATAACTTTTCGAGATTCTCCATTCTTGGACAAATTTGATGCAAAGCCTCATGGAAATCCAAAGGTTTCCATAATTTTACCTGCAAGAAATGAAGAGGACTTTATTCCCAAGTGTTTGAATTCCTTGATCGACCAGGATTATACAAATTACGAAATAATCACAATAGACGACAGATCAGATGACAGAACTGCAGAAATAATAAAGAAAATTTCTCAGGAGAGCCCCAAAGTAAAGTACGTGCTTGCATCACCCAAGCCGGAAAAATGGATGGGAAAGAACTGGGCCTGTGTAGAAGGGTTCAAAAAATCCACAGGTGAATTGTTGCTTTTCACAGATGCCGATACAATACATTCTAGAAAAACCATATCTCTTTCAGTTTCACATCTATTGAGTGAAAATCTTGATGCTTTGACAGTAATTCCAAAGATGCGATGTCTGGATATTTGGACAAAGATTGTCCTTCCGGTACTTTCTACATTTTTGCACACAAGATTTTCAGCCCTTCGAGTAAACGACTCTTCAAAAAAGACAGGTTATTTTTTTGGGAGTTTTTTTATCATAAAACGAAAAACATATGCTAGCGTTGGTACTCATGAGAGCGTTAAAGGCGAAATTGTAGAGGATGGCGCACTTGGTAAAAAAGTAAAAGAAACAGGATTCAAAATGAAGATGGTTCGAGGAGAGCATCTCGTAGAGGCGATATGGGCAAGAGATTGGCCTACACTTTGGCATGCGTTAAAACGATTGATGGTTCCACTCTATTTTCAATCAAAAACAATTGCAGTTGGAATCTTTGTAGCAGTGCTGTTTTTATTGTTCATGCCATTTCCGGTAGTTGTTTATTCTATGATTTTTGAACCACAATCATCATCGTTTTCAGTTTTACTTGTAACGTCTCTGATTGCAGCTGGATTTGTGTATCTAGCGAGCATCATAGACGCCGTAAAGGGACTCGGACTTGCTATCAAATACGGACTGTGTACGCCTCTTGGGAGCGCCATAATTGTGTTGGGATTTGCAAGTGGAATCTTAAATGCAAAGAGCCGCAAGGCAGTAACATGGAGAGGAAGAACGTATTCAATGGCAAATACAATTCAAAACTCAATCAGCATGTAGTTTAGAAAATTTTTCTTCATAGAAAGGAGTTTTAGACAGATCATATTTCCATATCATGTATTCAGATGAACCAAAAATCAATCAGAGTAGGATATGCATCTGCCATATTGTGTGCAATTCTAGTCGGATCAATATCAACGGCTTCAAAACCTGTACTTGTAAATACAAACCCAATAATGTATAGTGCGTTAGTGTATCTGCTAGCCGCTCTTTCTTCTGCTCCTTTGTCGTACAAGGTAAAAGGATTTCAGGTCAAAACAAGAGATTGGCCATTGGTACTTGCAATAACTATATCAGGTTCCATACTTGCTCCAACTTTATTTTTTACAGGATTAGAACAGACAACTGCATCAGATACTGCAATCTTATCGAATTCTGAGATGATGTTTACAGTTCTTTTTGCATTGATTTTTTTCAAAGAAAAACTTAAACTGCGTGGGTATCTAGCAATAGTTCTAGTTCTAACAGGGGTTTTCATAGTAACAACAAACTTGCAATTTTCAGATTTTCTTGATCTGAAAAAACAAGGCAATTTATTAATAATACTATCAATGGCACTTTGGGCGTTAGACAACAACATAAGCAAGATTGCGTCTCATCGCATTGATATCTCAAGGCTGATACAATTCAAAGGGCTAATAGGCGGTGCAGTACTTCTCATTTTTGCACTAGTTGTAAAGATCCCATTAGGCATAACAGAAGGGGAAATTCCAAATCTGCTTTTGGTTGGACTTGTAGGCTTTGGCATAGCACTATACTTGTTTCTGCACAGTCTCAGGAGAATAGGAACTGTAAGGACCATGCTTATCTATTCCACAGGTACAGTTTTCGGTCTGCTCTTTGCAACTATATTTTTGCATGAAAAGATTGGCATGTATCAGATTTCAGCAATTGCACTAATGTTAACTGGCATCTATCTCGTGACAAAAGAAAGTCATACTATTGAAAAAATACATCAGGATTAGTACAATTCAGAAATTTAGCTAAATCACAACATATAGAAAAAATGGAGAAATTTCTTACCATATTTTGCATCTCAAGTTGAATGAAACAAAATATTATATGACTACCGCCTATAACGTTCATCTTGGATAAGACCAGTATTGTTTTAGGTGGAATATATTGCACAATAGTGCTTGTTTTGATATTAGTTTTTGTCATATCACCAATCAAATCAGATGTTTCAAACCAACTAACTCAGCCCAATCCTTTTGATCAGGTAATTATGAAAAATACTCAGCTTAGTGTAGCAGATCTTTTTGCCAAATCTGATCAGGGAGTAGTGCAGATAATAGTTAGCAAGACAAACGATTCCAGTGTTGTGAAAGAGATCGGATCTGGAATTGTATATGATTCAACTGGTCATATAATAACTAATAATCATGTAGTTGAAAATAGTTTTAAAATCACGGCGGTTTTTCATGACGGACAGTCATTGCCCGCCAAAGTAGTTGGTACTGATCCATATTCTGATCTAGCAGTCATCAAAGTAGAACCCAATTCTTATGTTTTGTATCCTTTACAACTTGGAGACTCGTCTGAGCTCAGAATTGGGGATCAGGTAGCTGCGATAGGAAATCCTTTTGGATTAACAGGTTCATTAACTTCAGGGATAGTGAGCCAGCTAGGTAGGCTACTTGATCCACCGAATAGTTCTTTTTCTATACCAAATGTTATTCAAACGGATACTCCAATAAACCCGGGAAATTCTGGTGGTCCTCTACTTAACATGCAAGGCAAAGTAATTGGAATAAACACAGCAATTCAATCTGAGACAGGAGAGTTTTCCGGGGTAGGCTTTGCAATCCCATCCAATACGATGAAAAGAATAGTTCCAGTGCTCATAAAAACAGGACATTATGATCACCCATGGTTAGGCATCACAGGTATAAGTGTCGATCCTGATTTATCAAGCACTTTGAAATTACCAGTATCATTCGGATTTCTGATCAACACTGTGGTTCCAAATAGTTCAGCTTCGCAAGCTGGACTTCATGGATATAAGGAGATAAAGACGATCAATGGAACCCAATACAAGATAGGAGGAGACATCATTATTGCTGCAGATGAATATCCTATCAAAAAAATAAATGACTTACTCAACTATTTACAGGATAAAAAATCGGTTGGAGATAAGATGGTATTGACAGTAATCCGCGATGGTAAAACCATGCAGATTGCACTTACTCTCCAGCAGAGGCCAAACCAATTCTAGCACAAGCATAAATACAACTCCCTAAGCTACAAAACTAGTTTGAGCGAAATAATTCTAAATTCTGAATTATTAAACAAGGCATTTGACGGAAGACAGATTGTAAATAACGAGGCATACCAGATTTATCAAGAGGCTATAAACAATCCATCCGAGCTTTACAAAGTATCCCAAATACTAAGAAACAAAAACAAGGGAAATACAGTCACTTATTCAAGAAAAGTTTTTTTCAATTTGATAAATCTCTGCAGGGATACATGTTCATACTGCACATACAAGTCAGAACCTGGAGATGGTAAGATTTCAATGATGTCAAAACAAGACATTGCAAATCTTATTTCAGTAGGTAAAAAATACAGATGTACTGAAGCATTATTTGTCACAGGTGAAAGACCGGAGCAAAAGTATGCTGAAGCAAAGGAATGGCTTAAATCAAATGGCTTTTCGAGCACTGCAGAATACCTCATTCATTCATCAGAAATGGCATTAAAGGCAGGTTTATTTCCTCACACCAATGCTGGAAACCTTACAAAATCTGAGATGAGTCAACTAAGAAAAACTAATGTGAGTTTAGGGGTGATGCTTGAAAATGTAAGCGAGAGATTTGTAGAAGAAGGTATGCCGCATGAGTTTGCTCCAAGTAAGAACCCTAGGGCAAGAATCAGAGTTCTCGAAAATGCAGGTGAGTTGTCCATACCAATGACAACTGGTCTTTTGATAGGAATTGGAGAGAGTCCTTTTGAATTAATTGACTCTATCTTTGCAATAAAATCAATACATCAGAAACATGGACACATTCAAGAGATAATACTACAAAACTTTCAACCAAAGTCCGACACACCTATGCATGATGCGCCTAGGCCAGAAGAAAAATATTTCAAGATTTTGGTTGCGTTAACAAGACTAATCATGCCACAGATGAATATACAAATTCCACCAAACCTTTCTCCCAATTCTTATCCTGAATTTCTTCAATCAGGAATAAATGATTGGGGAGGCATATCGCCCATTACTCCAGATTATGTAAATCCAGAATTTTCATGGCCTACAGTTGAAACCGTGAAAGAAAACTGTAAAAAATCTGGATTTGAACTTAAGGCGAGGTTCCCAGTGTATCCAGAGTTCTTCCAAATGATTGAACCTAGCCTAAAATCAAAGTTATTTGAAGTGTCAGGCCCAGACGGACTAGTAAACAAGGAGTATCTAACATGACATATCTTGCCCTGGTCGATTCGCTTTTCAAATACGCGGATCCACTCATTGCAGATACCCTAGACAGAGCATTATCCGAAAAAGAGATATCAATTACAGAAGCCACTAGATTGTTTTCTACAACAGGGCTTGATTTTCATCTTGTAACTATGGTTGCTGACGAGTTAAGGAGGAGAAGAGTGGGAGACATTGTAACATATGTAATCAATAGAAACATCAATTTTACTAACGTATGTATAAAACAATGTGGGTTTTGTGCTTTTAGCAGAGATTTTCGAGAAGAGGAAGGATATTTCTTACCAATTGATGAGATAGTAAAGAGGGCAAGAGAGGCAAGAATTTTCGGTGCAACAGAAGTATGTGTTCAGGCAGGACTTCCACCAGACATGGATGGTTACATATATGAAAATATTTGCAAGGCAATAAAAAAAGAAATTTCTGATATTCACATACATGGTTTTTCCCCAGAAGAGGTTCTATACGGTGCAACAAGATCTAACGCTTCAATCGAAGACTATCTCCACAGGTTAAAGGAAGCAGGAGTAAACTCCCTTCCAGGAACTGCAGCGGAAATTTTAGATCAACCACTACGTGATAAGATTTCACCTGGAAGAATCACCGTGAAAAAATGGATCGAGGTGATAAAGACTGCACACAGGATAGGAATCCCATCCACATCTACTATGATGTTTGGTCATCTTGAAACGCCAGAGGACAGGGCGAGACATATAGGAATCATACGAGACATACAAAAAGAGACCGGGGGTTTTACAGAATTTGTTCCTCTGAATTTTATCCATAGCGAAGCGCCTATGTTCAAGGAAAAACTACATAACGGATTAAAAGACGGTGCGGATGGAAGAGACGTCATACTGACTCATGCAATATCTCGCATTATGTTAAACAATTACATCAACAACATACAGACATCATGGGTGAAAGAAGGTGTCAATATGTCACAACTGTTACTCACGTGTGGGGCAAATGACTTTGGAGGCACGTTAATCAATGAAAGCATTTCAACTGCGGCAGGAGCAAAATATGGTCAATTGATAAGACCTGGAGAAATAAGACGTCTTGTAAGACAGATAGGCAGAATTCCTGCTCAGAGAACAACCAGCTATAAGATAATCAAGATGTTTGATTCTGACAAGGAGGAAGATGTTCTAGACACAATAGACGATGTCGCTCGCTTTGGATCATACCAAGAATTAATAAAATTAGACAAGTACAGATTCAAGAGCAATAGGCGAGACTAGTTGTCAAATTGCGAACAGATTCTTCGCAAAGCAATAGCATTGCACGTTGATGAATGTGAAGCGGCATATATTAAGAAAAAGATAACAACAGTCAGGATAACGGATTCGGAAATAGCAGAAATAAAACAAAATAATGATCAAGGCATTGGCGTTCGATTAATAACTGAGAAAAAAATCTTATCTGCTTTTTCAACTAATATTGAAGAAAAAGACTTGGTAGAGAGAGCTCTACAAACAAGGTATTTTCTTCAACCAAAGAGTTTCTGGAAGTCGCTTCCCCATTACTTACAAGTTTCAAAAATTGAAAAAACATATGATAGAAAATTAGAAGAAATTACAGGAAGAGAAGCAATTGAGATTGCAAATATCATGATAGACTCTGCACTGCATCAAAAAATAAAGAGAATTTCAGGATCGCTAAATATTGTGTCAGAGGATTTTGAGATTTCAAATACTAATGGAGTGAATTACTCAGACAAAGCTACATACATTGCAGGAACCATAAATGCCGATTCTGATCACGGGAACATTCCGGTCAGTGGCATAGGAGCAATGTCATGTAGGACAAGGGATTCATTTTCCCCCAATCAAGTGGGAATAGAAGCCAAAGAAATGTGCGTAAATTCAATCAATCCACAAAATTGTGAGCCTGATACTTATTCAATAATTTTTGAACCGTATGCAATAGGCGAGATGCTTGCATTTGTTTTTGCCTCAAACTTTAATTTAAAAACATATTCTGAAAAAAGAAGCTGTTTTACAGACAGACTTGGCAAAAAAATTTCGATAGAGCAGTTTTCCTTGACTGATAACCCACACCATCCAGATGGAATAGGAAGCAAATCGTTTGATGATGAAGGTACCCCAACAAAAATACGACATCTAGTAAAGGATGGGATTTTTTCAAATACATATTCAGACTCGTTTTATGCATTCAAAGAAGACTTGGAGAGTACTGGTAATGCGTCCAGAATGGGCACTCCCATGGGCAGAGCAGCAGATCCCATTCCAGTCCCTACCCCTCACAATCTAACGATAGACAGTGGCGAGATAGGAAGAGACGATATGATAAAAAACACTAGGAAAGGATTACTCGTAGGAAGACTGTGGTATACGTATTCCGTAAACCCAGAACGTGGAGATTTTTCGTGTACTGCAAGAAGTGGAGTGAGAATAATAGAAAACGGCAAAATAGTAAGTGCAGGCAAGCCGTTCAGAATAATACACAACCTACCTATGCTTCTTCAAAACATATCAGGTATAGGAAAAGATTCCAGAAATGTACTACAATGGAGTGCGCTTCCTTGTGTCACGCCTTCTATTAAAGTAGATAGAATAAAGATAACAGCCATTCAGTGATTCATGACAAACTGAAATCCAATTCCTATTGCGTATAATATCAACAGCATTATTCCAGAACGAAGGTCCAGTTTGTTTCTAAACATAGGTATCAATGCAACAATAGTTATCACAGTGACAAGGATCATTTGGTTTTCTAAAAGGGATGTATTTTGAATTACTGCTCCAAATCCTTTGTATGTCATTGCGGCAAAGATAGCCACTGCAAGTAACAATGTGTTATTGACAATCTTAGAACCAAGCACATTGGCCACTGCAATTGACGCACCCTTGTTACCTTTTCTTGCCAGCAATATCATAGATATCTTTTCTGGCATTTCCCCTGCAATTGGGCTCACTATTATAGCAAGCATTACAACAGACACTCCCATATCAACTGCAACTCCTTGCAACGAATAAACAAAAGGTTCTGCACCAAAAAAGATCCCAACTGTTCCTGCTGCAAAGAGGATCATGGAACGAATAAAGTGTTTTTTTGAAGTCTTTTGTACAACATCTTCATGAAGTTGAGACTCTAACCGCTCTTGCTTTTTTTCTTTCTTCATCTCTCGATATGCAAGATAAAGATATGTTCCAAATAGGCCAGAGAATAATAGAGCATCACTTGCATCATACCCATTTACAAATGTGACAGCTCCTATAACAGCAGTTACTAGTAGAAGGATTTTATCCAGTTTGAATTCTCTGACATCAATAAATTTCTGAGGCGATTTTGACAGCCTAGTAGTCGCAATTATTAACATGACTGCCAATCCCAATGTCATCATGAACAAGTTGCTTCCAAGTGCAGATCCAATGGCCGTATCATATGATCCCGTCTTTGCAGCAGCAACTACAATTCCAATTTCAGGCAGAGTTGTAGCTATGCTTAGCAGTGTTCTTCCTACAAATCTTCCTCCCCATCTCTCAGACAGGTGTTCTGCACCTTCAGACAGCAACCAGCTTGACACAAGTAATTCTCCTAGCCATACTAGTAGAATGACAAAGTTACTAGCCAACCCATTATCCTGTCTTGGCGGCTTTTATTAAACGATAGAAAGACGAAATTTACTGATCTTTAACGATTATCATCGTAAGTGTGGATTTTATACCATCTAATTTTCGGATCTTTGAAGTTATAGTCTCACGCAATGCCTCCATAGAGTCTGACTCGATAACCATCAAGACGTCGTATACGCCATAGACTGGATACACTTCTTTAACACTGACAATTTTTTTAATCTCATTGACTATGTGATTTTCTTTACCAAGCTCAGCATTCATGAGAACAAATGCACTGTGCATGTTGAATTTCAGTGCATCTTGGATAAAAACAAATTGTATCGAGAAAATTCAGATGATAACCAGGGTTTTGTTAGCAATTGGCATTATCCATAGTTCAAAAAATCTATAGAACAGCTCAAAAAATCCACCAGCTAGGTTAATAAAGTACATTACCGTACCACTACCGTACATGAGAACAAGAATGACTTACATACCAATAGAGGTAGCCGATCAATTTTCAGACTTCATCATAAAAAGAGACGAACAAGTGTTAGACGCAGTAAAGGCACGGGCACGCGATTTTAGTACAATATCCATTCTCAAATTACTATATCAGTTAAGGTATAGCCCAATGACATTCTCAGATCTTTATGTGAAATCAAACATTAGGATGAAAAGGTCTTTTCTAAATTATCTTCATCTTTGTATGGCATACAGTTTCATACGAAAAGAACCGCTTGGTGCAAACATGGTTTATTTCATAACAGACAAGGGAAGAATTATGCTTGATCTGTTTACTCAAAAAGCCAACTAAGCCATACCTTACAAATACATATCAATACAAAATTCTTTTATCCCCATCAACAGGAGCAGATTCATTGGGAGTAACGTATAGAGATGCAGGGATAGATATCAGTAAGATAAAGAAGAGCCAGGCAGACATCGGTAGACTAATCTCATCCACCCATAAGCTGCAAAAAGGAATAAAGACAATGTCTGGATTTGGACATTATGCTGGAATTGTCGAAATTCCGGGCGGAAAACTTTTAGCTACGCATACAGATGGAGTCGGTACCAAAGTAATAATCGCGCAAATGATGCGAAAATACAACACTATAGGTGTAGACTGCGTAGCCATGAACGTAAATGACATCATATGCACGGGGGCTGTACCAATTTCCTTTGTCGACTACATTGCGGCAAACAGAAATGATCAAAAAATCTTCAAAGAAATTGTTTGTGGTCTTGTCATAGGTGCCAAAAAATCCAAGGTTCCAATAGTTGGAGGCGAAACTGCCATATTGCCAGACCTCATAGCAGGAAAAAACTTTTCATTTGATTTGGCAGGCATGGTAGTAGGGATTCTTGATAAACAGAACATGGTTTTAGGAGATAAGATAAGTTCTGGAGATATTATAATTGGAGTAAAAAGTAGTGGATTGCATTCCAACGGGTATTCCCTTGCAAGGAAAGTCTTGCTTTCAAAATATTCTTTGAGAGATAAGATAAGAGGACTTGGGGTTTTAGGCGATGCTCTTTTAGAACCAACTGAAATTTATGTTCAGCCCGTGCTTGAAGCAATAGGAGAATCCAACATACATGGACTTGCACACATAACAGGAGGTTCATTTACCAAACTTTTACGGCTTAAAAAAACAGGATATGTCATAGACAGCCTTCCTGAACCGCCAGAGATATTTCAAATTATAGAAAATCAAGATGTTGAAAAAGAAGAGATGTACAAGACGTTTAACATGGGAATTGGTTTTTGTCTAATTGCACCAGAAGAGGAAGAAGAAAACATCAATGCAATATTCAAAAAACATGGTCTTCACAGCAGACAGATTGGCGAGATCAAGGATAGAAAAGGCGTTTTTGTTGATTCTCTGAAAATAGCATGAATCACAGTACCAGCAAGGTCATGGTTGTCAACACGTGAGGAATCTTGCGTATTTGCATGACTGTGCTTTCCAGTTCCTTTGTGGTGTTTGCTTCTATTTTGCATACAATGTCATAGAGACCCATCACAATGCTTGTCTCCCTAACATGAGATGTGGTCACTATACGTTCGTATGTTTGGACCTCTCGCCCCACATCACAGTGTATTGCCACATACCCAATCACCATTTTCTTCTCTAAACATTAGACTTATCTTGATTACCAAAAAGGGTTTTGTTTTAAGTGCCTCGGATTAGATTTAATATCCAAACTTGTCCAAACAAGGCGTGCAACAGATAGGTATAAGCTTTGAAGATGCGTGCAAGGAAATTTGTCACAGTTTACTTGCCATAACAGAGCCTACAAACAGAGACGTCAAGCGTGAGGTGAAGCGAGTCTGCGTCAAATACTCCCTAGAAAGAATACCGAGAAATTATGAAATTCTTGCGTCAGTTACAGGGCAAGACTTTGTCAAGCTTCAAAAAGCATTGGTCAGAAAGCCTGTAAAGACAGCATCAGGAGTGGCCGTGATTGCACTTATGCCAAAGCCATATGCATGTCCTCATGGAAGGTGCACATACTGCCCAGGAGGAATCGAGTTTAACACTCCAAATAGCTACACAGGACGTGAGCCATCTACACAAAATGCCATACTGAACAGTTATGATCCAAAAAAACAGATACTTGACAAGCTAGAACATTTGATTAG
>DATFDB010000033.1:0-19501 GCA_035252445.1 Nitrosotalea sp.
TCTGTCAGGCGGTTTTGTTGCCCATCGTGCTGTCACAAGCAATATGGCAGTTACAACAGAATCCAAAACTGCATGAACACTATCAGTGATCAGTGCAAGACTGTTTGAAAAAATTCCAATGAAAAGCTCTACCAAAAAAGCGGAAAGTATTATGCACAAGGAAATTTTTAGTGCGTCAGTTTTGATGTTATGCAAAATCAATCTTTGTACAACCCCAAAACTTTTAATACATTTTCAAAGTTTTCGCGAGACTGGTCGTGTTTGTATTTTTTTAGGTATTCAATCATCTGTTTTGTGTTCGGAATTTTTATAATTTTTTTGACAATATTTGAAAGGCCAGAACCAATGAAGATTCCTTGTGTTGCAGAGGTTACATTAGATGTTCTTCTGTTTACGCTTGAGCTTTCAAAATCAATTATACATGGAGATCTTCCAACAATGACGTGTTTGTGTATGTAACTCAGTTCTCCGTGATCAAGATGTGCTTTGTCTAAATTATAACAATCTTCTAGAATTTTGCGGACAACGACTTTAAGTTTATCAGCACTACCTTTACCCTTTAGCTCTCCTACCCAATCAATTATTTTTTTCCCTTCAATGTATTCCATTACTATGAAATTTTTACTGCTAGTGATTACTTTGGGACCAGCATTTACTTTATTTGCAAGCTTTAGAAGTTTTGCCTCGCTTTTCATCTCATTCCTGCTAGAGTCCATCCTGCGTATCTTCAATGCTACTCTATCCTTGCCTAATTTTGATAATATTACGACACCTACGTAGCCCTTACCTAGCACAGGAATATTGTTGAGAACAGTATGGCCAGAAAATGTGACGCTCTTTATTCCAAGTTTTTTTAGCTCCAAAATTCGTTTTGCCAGTTCTTTCTTTGTAGCCTTGGGGTATCCTAGAATGTGAGAGTATGGTTCTTGACCTAGTTTACTTACTGGTACTGAAAATGAGTCCATCAGTAGAGGTAACCTCTATCAGTGCCTTTTTAATGGATTTGCTTACTAGTTGGTCTCCGTACAAAACCCTAAAACCTCGTTTGATATCTGGAATTATGCCACTTGGAACGCCTACATGAGTTGGGTTTTTCTTTAATAGCTTCTCTAGAAACTTTTTTGCATCATGCAATTCCCTTTGCTGCATTGATAATATTCGTCCACCATCATCAATCCAAGTCATAATGTTCTTTGAGTTCTTTGAGACAAAGCTCTCCGAGTCTGACTTTCTATAAATTTCTGGCCCATTTTTTACAACAAATTTTTCAATAGTAGGTAGACGTAAAAGGAAAAGCATTGCCGCCTCTGACTTTTCATCTGTTATCGCATTCTTACGTATGACCTCAAATCCCCCAAGCTCAAGTTGTCCTGCAAGGGATGTAGTACCGCGCTTGACCTGTCCCCAAATTATATCCGGGCTTCGCCATTTGTAGTTAAATCTTACAACGAGAACATTTTTCAAAATTTTTCTATTAGAAATTCTTTGTTTTCCATCAAAGAATACTACTGATGGTTTTTTCAGAAATGCTCTTGCTGCAAGAATAAATTTTGCTACATTTTGAGCAGAAATTGCTGTGCCTAAATTTCTATTACTATCTATAGGATCAATTAGTATCAAGGCAGTTTCAAATTTTTTACTAGGATTTCCTATTACTTGCCCTTGAGTGAAATTTGATGCAGCTTCAAGAACACCAAGAAAGCTTCCATAATTATGTACGAGAACCTCGGCAACATATCCGCCAAAGCCCTCTTTTGCAATTTCAGCTCCGTAAATTCCAATGCCCTTCAAAAATTTCTTGAGTAGCCTTACCTCATTTTTCTTGGTATTATCAAATGCCTCAAGAACAAATTTTGTATGAAACGATGACCTGTCAGCTGCACTCTTCCATTGACCCTTTTCTACATCGTAGCAGGGAACAACATTTACCTTTGTTCCTTTTATTTCCGCCTCAACGTATGGGTGTTCAGAATACCTAACATGTGGCTTGAACTTTTTCATTGAGCTAAAACCAATTTTTTTTCCAATCGCTTCAAAGTTCTTTTCATCAGTATCAATTTTTAACTTGACAAATATGTCAAAGTCCATCTGATTTCTAAGCCATGTTCCTTTTGCAAAAGATCCTCCAAGATCTACAGTTACCACCTGTGGATATTTGGCAGCTTCATCTCTTACCTTTTTCAAAAGAAACTCTGCAAGTTCTTTTGTATTTTCCTCTTCTTTTTTTGCAGGGATTGTAATTTTCCTTGCCTGTTCTAGAACTTTGCTCATTGTGCTTTTACCACCAACAAATCAGAATATCTCGGCCCATTTGAAGTTAAGACACTCTGTTTGAACTTGAGTTCGGTGACAGTGTCTTTCCCAAGGATGCTTATTTTGCTGTATTTTGCTATTTTGTCTGACATATTATTTTCATTGTTCTTTACTCTAAATATGGTAAGATGAGGTTTGAATGGTTTATCTTGCTTGAACCCAAGCGGCAGAAGCTTTTGCTCAACCTGTGCGGCAAGTTCTATCAACTGTGCTGCAGCTATTTCGTTAACACCTATCCAGATCACTCTTGGAAACCTGGGATTGGGAAATGCTCCAAGATGAGTAAAATTCAGCTGTATGGGTTTGAAGATAATATAGGAAAGGGCAGTCTTTACACCCTCTACCATATTCTCTGTTACCTCTCCGAGAAAAAGTAGCGTAAAATGCATATTTTGCCTACTTACTGGGCTTGCTTTTATCTGTAGATCGGATTGCAACTTTACTATTGAATCCAACGCATCTTTATCGCAAATTTCAACTGCCACAAACGTACGCATGAAATAATTCTGATCTTACGTTCTATAATGATTTCCGGTAGCTTGATAGACTGGTAGTTCAAGTCTGTGACTGTGGCAAAACTCATTGTATGTCTTACTGGTATGCCAGGTGCAGGTAAGACCACAATAGCTGAGGCACTCAAATCAAAGGGATTTGACAAAATAACTATGGGTGATGCGGTTAGAGAAGAAGCTAAAAAAAGAAAGATAGACCCTACTGGAGTAAATCTGGGCAAACTCATGCTTGATCTTAGAGAAAAAAATGGGGCGGGGGCAGTAGCAGAGCTAATCAAAGATCAAATATTAAATTCCAATTCTAATGTGATACTTGTAGATGGTGTAAGGTCACTTGCAGAAGTTGATGTTTTAAAAAAGATTGGTACAGTCAAAATTCTTGCAATTCATGCATCGGGAGATACCAGATTCAAGTTTTTGACAGGCCGAGGAAGATCTGATGCCCCATCTGATAGACAAGATTTTACTAAAAGAGATTCTAGGGAAATTGGAGTTGGGATGAGTGAATCAATTGCGCTTGCCGACGAAACAATTTCTAATAACAATCTGACAATAGAACAACTAGTGAGTGCTGCATACGATATAATCAAAGGTTGGACAAAGTGAAACCTCCAAATGTTACATGTAAGATAGAAGTATATGCTGCAGTCAATCCATCTGAAGACCCGGAAAAGATCAAAACTGCTTTATCAAATATAATTTCTGGTGCAGACTTTGAATACAAAGAAGGAAGCATAAAGGCAATTTCAAGAGATTTGCATTCGCTGTCAAAAATTCAGGAAAACATACAAAAACGTAAAGTAAACAGGGTTTACAGAAGACAAATGAAATATCATACGAAAGGAGATACTACTTGGTTTTACCTCAATAAACAGGCAGCTTATGTGGATGTCATATCTATCTGTGATGAGGCAGAAGAATCTCCTATGGGGCCGATCAAAATAATACTACACTCAAAAGATCTAGAAAAAATATCTGACTGGCTTGCTCCTGAATTTGTAAACTAACTAAAATTGGTTTTGCGAAAAAAGACCGCTTCTATAATTCTGGTAGATTTTTCAGAAAATATGTGATGGCGTGGCCCTGTATAGACAAGAGCATTCTCCTGTCACTCGCGCACCTTTGTGCGCTCTACCATGTACTCTTTTTCGCAGAGCCACGCAAATTCAGTCGCCAGAATTTGCGTATATTTTCATTACTTATTGTATGTTTTCATAATATTTAACAATTAATTATAATTATCATAACTGAATTTTGATTTTTCAAAAATTCTTTGTTCATTAATGGTAATTTAATGAAAACATAGGCCGGTTTTTTGTAGAATTTTAACAAATTACTCTTGGAAAGCGGCAAGAAGTTTAGGCAATGCATTTGCTGCTGAGGAACGGATTGAAAGATCCATGTTTCCAGACATCAAGGTCTCCTCTGGATTTACTTCGATCAGGGTTGCTCCATTTTGTTTTGCATATGTGGGCAACAGATTTGCAGGAGATACCGCCAGAGATGTACCAACGACTACCATCACATCGCAAGAGCTTGCTTGTTGCATTGCAACATGCCAAATATCTTGTGGGAGGGATTCTCCAAACCATACCACGTTGGGCCTTAGAATATTTTTGCACTTGCAAAGTGGTGGCAGTATAGAAAACTCTGACGTTACTGTATCTTTGTAACCACATACAGTACACTTGATTGTGATTATGCTTCCATGAAGTTCATAGACTTGAGTACTTCCAGCCCTTTGATGCAAACCATCAATATTTTGTGTGAGCACATGAACTGACCTAAATTTTTCAAGCTCAGCTATAGCAAGGTGACCTGCATTGGGTTTTGCTGCCATAATGTTTTTTCTTCTTTCCTCATACCATTCCCATACAAGTTTTGGATCTTCATAAAACGCATCAATTGTAGCAAGCTTCATCACATCATATTTTCTCCATAAACCATCTTTTCCTCGAAATGTTGGAATTCCACTTTCTTGAGATATGCCAGCACCTGTGACAAAAACAACTTTTTCTGCTTGATGTAGCTTGTTGGCAACTAACCCGAACATATCACTTGATATTTATCTCTAGGAGGTCCTTTGCTGCAATTACAGAGTCATGTATCAACCTGGCCTCTTTTACCAGCTCTTCTGCATCTTCATATCTTGCTGAAAAATGCGTTAATATGAGATTTGATACTTTTGCCTTTTTTGCAAGCTCTGCAGCCTCAACTGATGTTGAATGATAATTTTCTTTTGCTTTGTCACGCAATGCATCAGAATATGTTGAATCAAATGTAATGTAATCGCAACCCATGAAGAATTCCTCGAGCTTTACTGTAGGCCTAGTATCTCCTGATATGCCTATCTTCCTTCCTTTTCTTTTCTCGCCCATGACATCTGATGGTTTTACAATCTTATCTCCAACCTTTACTTCCTTGCCCTGTTGAAGTTCATGCCAAAGTTCTCCTTCAGCAATTCCAAGAGTTTTTGCTTTTTCCGGATAGAACTTACCTGGCTTGTCTTTCTCGGTAAATAGATAAGAATAAGCTGGAATGGAATGCTCTGCCTCACATACATGAATTGTATATCCGGGGTCATCGTACACAAGATCCTCGTTTATCTTCATTATTCTTACGGGAAAAGTAAGACCAAAGTTAAGTATCTTGAGGTTTGCTGCAAGAAATTCATCGATTCCTGATGGACCAAAGATGTCAACTGATTCTGTTCTATTTTGTAGTGACATTGTCTGCAACAAACCCAGTATTCCTACACAATGATCTCCATGCAAATGTGTGACAAAAATTTTCATCTTTTTGTTCCATCCAAGCTTGGCCTTTTGAAATGCAATTTGTGCACCCTCTCCTGCATCAAACATCAGTATCTCCTTGTCTAATACCAAACAAATGCATGTCATACCACGCTCTGTTGTTGGTTGTGCCGCTGATGTACCCAGAAATACCAGTTTCATCTTACTGCAATCATCCTCGTGAGGTTCTTATGTCTGTAGATCTCGTATTTCTTTGCTTTGTCAAGAGCAACATCGACTCCTTTCTTGTATACCATGACTAACTTCATCTTCTTTGGTAAAACTGAGATAAAATCTTGGATTAGTTTTTTTGGTGCTGCCGATGTTCTTGAAGCCGTACCATAGGGGACATCAGTAACTATAGCATCAACTTTATCCTTGATTTTTTGGATATGGTCAAAAGTAGAATTGATAACATTCGATCCATATCCATTAGCAGTTAGATTCTTCCTTGTAATATCACACATTTTGGAATCAAAATCAATTCCAATGGAGTGTATGCCCATAGATTCTGCCTCAAGCAATATGGTTCCTGTGCCACAGAACGGATCGCATACCGTCTTGCCTTCTTTTAACCGTGCCAAATTCACCATGCATCGACCAAGTTTCCAATCCAGCTCAGTTGGATATTTGATTATCTTTGTAGGTCTTTTGTGTTCCATAACGTCGCCATAGCCAACATATCTCTTGTTATCTGTGATAATAAGATAAATTGTAAGAGATGGATTTGAAAGAGATACACTAGAACCTAGTGTTTTCTTGAGAATTGCACCTGCTTCTTTTTCTAGAAATGATGTGTTGATTTTTTTGGAAGAGAGATTAATTGCTCGGCACGCAAATGTTTCTGATTTTGGAAATTCCATTTTTGAAATATCGTCAAGAGTACCAACAAGGTTTCCTGCATATCTAACAAAAGTAGCACGCTTTGCAATTTTCTTCCATGGAACTGTTGATGCTATAGTTACAAGCCTAGAATCTACCGAATGTCTAGTTTTGATATCATAGCTTTCTGATATGGAAACCAATTCATCCCTTGCAAGTTCTTGATGTTCACCAGATAATATGAAAAAACTTTGTACCATTCAGCTGATTACTCTTGCAATTATGGGGGAGACATCTACAATACTTGTCTTACCTGGTATGGTATTCGTACTGATTATTTTTGTAACCCCAGCTTTTCTAATCCTTTTTTCCGCGTCTCCAATCAAAAGAGCATGGGTGCACGTAGCGAATATCTTTCCACATTTTTGTCTCTTTAGGTGTTCTGCAGCTTTTACTATGCTACCTCCCGTGCTTATCATATCATCAACCAGAATCAAATCTCTATTCTTTACACCTTGATGTTCACTTGATTTTATTATTACCTCGCCAGTCTTTCTATCTCTATGTTTTTCTAATGCAATATACTCTATTCCCATCAAATTTGCAAAATTCCTTGCTCTTTCGATCCCTCCCATATCTGGAGATACCACCAGAGGATCTCTGAGATGTAGCTTCTTGAAATATTTTACAAGCTCTCCTATGGCAGTAACATTTTTTGTAGATATCTGAAAGTGTTTTAACGCCACCATGCTATGAATATCTACCACAATAATCCTTGTTGCCCCAGCTGCCTTGAACATCTTTGCAATAAGAGACATAGTGACAATTTCCCCTGGAAGAAACTCTCTGTCTTGTCTTGCATAGCCCATGTATGGAATAACTGCATAGATTTGGGAGGAATATTTTCTTGCTTGTGAAATTATGGCCAATGCGTGAATCAAATTGGAATCAACGGGGGGATATACAGAATGTACTACAACTATTCTTCCTGTTGGTTTTGCTTTGAGAGTGATCTTGCTCTCGCCATCTGGAAAAACTCTAAGCTCGCATCCAATATATTTTGATTTTAATTTTAATGCTATTTTTCTTGCTAGCTGTTCAGATGATAATCCTCCAATGACCGTAAATCTAGCCAACAGACTCATCGAGCCATGGGCTATTCTTAAGTTTTGAGGAAATGGATGTGAATGATCAAGATGTTTAAAGAAGCCATTTACAAAATAAGATAGGATGGAAAACCGCATAGTTTCTTTTCTCCCAAGTGCAACTGAAATATTGTATGAACTTGGTGTGGGAGATAAGGTGCTTGCCGTAACACACGAGTGTAATTATCCATTAGATGCAAAAAACAAGCCAAAAGTGATTCATTCTGTTTTTGATCCCCAAAAGATGACAAGTCAAGAAATTGATAGAAAAGTGACTGATCTAATGAAAACAGGTAAGGACATTTACATACTGGATGAACAAGTACTCAAAAATGCAAATCCAAATCTCATAGTAGCTCAAGGCATCTGTGAAGTATGTTCACCTTTTACCAAGGAGATTAATAGAGCGGTAACAATACTTGGAGGCAAACCCGAAGTTCTCATCTTGGACCCAAGAAATCTTGATGGAATACTTGATAACATAATTGAGATTGGAAAAAAGGTTGGAAAGATAGGTAAAGCAAACGACTTGGTTTCCAGCTTGAAGGCCAGAATCAAAATCATTCAACACATCCCAAAAGGAGCAAGACCCAAAATTCTTTGCATAGAATGGCTTGATCCACTATTTACTGCAGGTCATTGGGTTCCACAAATGGTTGAAATCGCTGGAGGAATAAATGGAATTAGTTCAACAGGAGATCAATCAAGAAGAATGGAGCTTGATGAAGCAGTCAAGTTAGACCCTGATATCATTATCCTTATGCCATGCGGTTTTGATGTGAAACGAACTCTTCAGGAATATGAAAAAGTCGCAGACAAGGAAAAGTGGAGATCAATGAGAGCAGTAAAGCAAGGCGAAGTTTACGCAGTAAACGCAAATGAATACTTTAGCAAGCCAGGGCCAAGAACTATAGTTGGACTGGAAATCTTGGCAAAGATAATCAACCCAGATACATTCAGAGATTTACAAATCCCCAAAAATTCTATTCAAAAAATAGAATTTGAATTATAAAACTGTTCTAACATCACATGAAGGAAGACACGAAAAGTTACAAATTAGGAGAGATCCAAACTTAATCGTTGGATCTAGTATTTTCTGACATTCATGCAGACATTAATGCACTTGAAACCATACTTGGTATAGCATCAAGTACTGAGTTTACAAAAAAGTATGGAATCTTTTCCAGAATAATTAACTTGGGAGATGTGCTTGAACGCGGAACTCATCCAAAGGAGGTCCTTTCCAGATTAAAATTGCTTGAGAAGAGTTATCCACTTTTTTCTGTTATGGGAAACCATGATGAAGGATTTCTGTATAACCGTCTTGTTAGTGCAAGCTCACTTGAAAGCATGGATGTTCATGCAAAACTAAACTCAGAAGATATATCATTTTTCAAAGAAAACAAAGATGGTACCTTTGGCAATCAAGAGTTTATCGATAAAAAATATGGACTTTTCTGTGTACACGGTGGTCCCCTTGACCCCAAAAACATAACTCCAAAAAATGCTCAAGATGATTCTTGGTTATATCAAAGATCCTGGCAGAGGCTGACGGCAGAAGACTTTGAGTTTTTCACTTATGCTGGATATCACTACAAGGCATCTTCTGCTTTTGCAGAGGCCAGAAAACACGTGAAAAACCACATTATTCTGTGTGGACATCAACATCAAGAAGAAGCTATAACGCAAGATGGCAACATTCATCACCTTTATCCCACACTTAAACCCATAAAAGAAAAAATCTCAGGCCATATTCTTGAGAGAAAAGAAATTGAAATCAACTCCTCCAATAATTATCTCATTAGATTGGGTATAGGTGGACCTGAGGGGCATTATGTAAAAGATTCTGAAGTTCCCCATTTTGCTATTGTTCAACATGATCCAAAAAAAGTAATCCTGTTTACAATATATCCTAAGGACCAAAATTAACCATGAGCGCTACAGAAACACTACGAAACGAACATGCACAGATGCGTCGCCTTGAAAAAATCATTGTTCAATGCTACACGCGGCTTTATGCCGGATTAGACATTCCATTTTCAGATTTAGAACAGATAGTCACAATAATGTCTGAATTCCTTGATACCATTCATTATTCGAGAGAAGAAGATGCATACTTTGCTTGCGTTGGAAGTTATGGTTCTTTAAAAGAAGAAATAAGAGCATTTATGATAGAACACGAATTTAGTCGTCGCATTGCAAGCAACATTTCAAAACATTTGCAGAAATGGAAATCTGGAGAAAATGGAAGTGAACCTGTTGCAAGATTTCTTAAAACTTATGCAATATATCTAAATGATCATATGACAAAGGAAGACAAGTTTTTTGATATTGCAGAAAAAGAGGTGTTGTCTCCTGAAGAAGAAAAAATGATGTATGAAGAATTTCGTGCAGTTAGTGCTATTACAACAAAACTTGATGAAATGATCAAATCAATAGATTATCTTGAACAAACTGAATGGATGAAGAGTTAGTTTTCTTCAAAGATCGATTTTACCTTAGGATAGAATGAAATCTCTTTTTGTTCTATTTTGTATGTTTGTTGCATGATCTATGTATGTGATCACAATTATTATATATCATCACCTTAGTATGCAAACTATACATACTGTTATGAGCATTGTAAATCTCCGCGTACATATTGCCCCTGTAGGTTTTGAGATAGACAGAATTGCTATTCCTGCAAAACAGATGAAAGCGGACAGAATTTGGCTTTTGATGCATGGGGAACCCACAAGGGATAGAGCACAAGGATACATGGAAAAGATAAAGGCGCAATTGAAAAAAGAAAAGATCGATGTTCATATCGAATATTCTGATAGATTTGATCTCTTCAAGATACTAAAATCAGTTAGAGAAATTGTAGAAAAAGAACAAAACAATGACATATTCATAAACTGCTCTTCGGGTTCAAAAATTCAGGCAATCGCATGCATGATGGCTTGCATGATGTTTCAAGGAAAAACAAAACTTACTCCGTATTATGCAGAACCAGAAAGCTATTCTAGTGTAAAAGGAGAGCAACTTTCTTCTGGGCTAAAGACTGTAGTCAAACTTCCTGCATACGAGATTCATACCCCAAAACCTGCCTTAGTTCAAGCGTTAAAAATAATAAAACAACATGGTGGCAAAATTACAAAAAAAGAAATGGCAAGGCTTGCAGAAGAGAAAAAACTAATTGTGGTCAATGCCAAGGAAGAAAATTTTCAACAAGCTAGATTTGCAAGTCTTGACAAAAATATAATACAGCCGCTTTTGAACGACTGGAAATTCATTGAGATTGAAAGAATAGGTAGGACACGCTGGATAAGAATTACATCGGAAGGAAACGGTGCAGTAGAATTTCTTAATTAGAGCCTCTAGTTGCAAGCTCGGGTTTTAGAGTCCAAACAACTCCCATGGCTATGAAGGGAATAGAAACTATTCCGGCAATCTCCAAGTATGTCTTGTATTGTTCTGGATGTTGAGGATCAGGATTTGCGCCCATAAATGGCACAGGTAATGCTGCGGCAAACCAGACAATTGCTAGTATGATGATTATCCTAAGTGATCGCTTTCTTTTAGGATCCATGCCCTAAGTAATTTGGTGGTTCTATTAATTTTGTATGGCTGATTATTTTATTGATATACCGCCATCTACTGGTAATATTGCACCTGTAATCCATGATGAATCCTCTGTTACAAAATATAGTATGGACTTTGCGACATCTTCTGGTCTGCCAATCCTACCTATTGGATGTTCAGCTACAGCCATGTCTCTATCTACTTCCGTTCTAAGGTAAGGTTTTGTCATATCTGTTTCAACAATACCAGGGCAGACACAATTTACACGTATCTTGCATTTGGCATATTCTATTGCCCATACTTTAGTTAGGTGGATCAAAGCAGCTTTTGTGGCTGAGTATGAATCAGCCTCGAAATTTTCAAATGATTTGAGTCCTGCATCCGATGAAACATTTACTATGCATCCACCACTTTTCATCATATGCGGAATAACTGCCTTTGTAAAGCGATACTGCCCAGTCAAGTTTATGTCAATTACCTCTGTCCATCTTTCTTCAGAAGTTTCATGTAACGGACATATGTCTGGAAATATACCTGCATTATTTACCAGTATGTCTATTTTGGAAAATTTATCCAAAGTTTTTTTCACAACACTTTCAACGTCTTCCATTTTTCTAATATCTCCAGCAAAACCAACTATCCCTAATTCATTAGCAGTAGTTTGGAGTTTGACATCATCTTTTGCTGTAATTACAACGCTTGCACCCTCTTGTACAAAAATTTTGGCAGTGGCTTTTCCTATTCCTCTACTACCGCCTGTTACTATTGCCACCTTTCCTGCAAGTTTCACTGGTTTAGAATTTTGTTTTGATGTTATATGTATATTCAGAATACCTCTTCTGCTAAATCATAAAAAACGAATGTATTGTGCGAATACCTATACAATTGATAAGTTATTTCTGCCTGATATTCAACAATTGATGTTGAAAATTTTCATCAATTTCACATCTACCTTACTCGTCACTTGATTCTGCAATTATCATGCATATACAAAATTAATCCTGAATGGTTTTGCCTTTGGCTCATTATTTTCTAAATTTTTGTAAATATTGGAATATCTGGTTTGCAAGTTGCATGTTGAATTAACTATATGCTGATAAATTTGATAATTATCCTTGAAAATGTTAAAAAATACATGTAAAATCATAAATACTTTGAGCTTCTATATGAATTGATGCAGAAAGATGTAAAATCTACTGCCAGATAAGCGTGGCTTCGTAGACTTGCATAAACTCCGCCTTGGCGGAACCTAAGAGGTAATCTCTAAATGTCTACGACTGGGGCCACGCCCCTTTCTTTTACAATCTTTTCAAATATCTTTGTCTAGTAATTATCTCACAATTAATTTTTTGATAAATTATTTTATTATATGTATAAGGTGCTGATGAAAATTTAATTTTAAAAAAATTTAGAGCTTAAGGGACTCTTTTAATCCCTTGTATCTATTTCGTATTGTTACTTCGGTTACTCCAGCAGCTTGTGCAACATCTTTTTGTGTTTTATTTTCGCCATTCATCACACATGAAAGATACAATGCAGCAGCAGCAAGTCCCATTGGATCTTTACCAGCGGAAATTTCGATCTCTGCAGCATCTTTTAGAATTTGTAAAGCTTTTCGTTTTGTTTTTTCGCTTAATCCAGCTTTACTTGCAATTCTTGCTACACATTTTATTGGATCTACGACAGGCATCTTGAGATCAAGTTCTCTAAGCAAAAGCCTGTAACATCTGGCAACATCTTTTCTTTTGATGTTAATTCCACTTGCCACATCTGTCAGAGTTCTTGGAGTTTCCGTATCTCTGCATGCTGCATAAAGTGCAGCAGCTACTAGTCCTGGAATTGATCTTCCTCTAACAAGACCTTTATCAAGTGCTTTTCTATAGATGTATGCAGTTTTTTCTATTACTGCATCAGACAATGCAAGCTTGTCTTTTAATCTATCAAGTTCACTGAATGCTTGTCTAAAGTTTCTATCTACTGGTTCATGAACTTGACTTCTACTATCCCAAGTTCTAAGTCGTTCAATGGTGCTTTTCATAGATGCAGAAAGCGGCTTTCCTGATGCATCCTTATCGGCAGGACCAATGATAGTTGCTAATCCCATATCATGCATTGCAAGTGATGTTGGAGTTCCTGTTCTACTACGGTCTTCATGTTCTTCCTTAGAAAATGATCTCCATTCTGGTCCAGATTCCTCGACACGTTCCGTCATGACAAAACCGCATCCACCACAAAACATTTCGCCTGTGGTGCTATCTGTAACCATCGGACCTTTTCCACAACGAGGACAACGTCCTCCAGAACCAAACGATTCGCGAGTCATGTAATATCTTATAAGAATTTCGGTTAACATGAATAAAAAGGTTTAACTATAAGTGGTCATTCAAAAAACTTGAATGATTTATACATTAAATTGAAGTTTATCATCATTTTATTTAAATTAATTGTAAAAACTTGAATTAACTAATATTAATCGTCAAGAAACACTTGATCTCAAATTATCTATAATTGAATTTTTTGTAAAAATAATTTCAAAAATTAAAAGGTGTTCTGAGAGAGCAATTTTTCTTGAATCATTTTATTATTTTTCAAAAAACTTTTTTCATCTCATTTTTTTTCATAAACAAAAAAATTTTAAAATTTTGGCAGTTTCTTCATTGTCAAAATAACTCAGGCAAAACCTTAAATACATTAGTTTTGGATGACAGGCAATAAATAAAATGGAAAAATGTCCACTTTGCTGTGAATCGCAGCCATCAAGCGGTGCACTGGCAATTCACATAAAGAAAATCCATCCGCAGAGAAGTATTGCAATTCAAGTAATGCAATAGATTTCTGCAAAATGGGAATCAAACGTAGGATATATCCAAAATAGATTATCCGAAAATTTTGATTTTTTAGGTGTATCAAATAGCCTTGACTATCTCGCACACAGTTTTGTTAGCTAAATTTAGCATACTGTGAACCACATTTTACACCTGAAATTAATAACAGATTTTTTTAGTCGTATGCATGACAAGCTTTGCTAACAACTGGCAAAAACCACAGACACCAGGCGTCGGTGAACGAATCAACGATGCTATAAGACCAAAAGGTCCTTTGAAGCCAAGAATGGAGCAGGCAGTAAAAAGACTGCAGACTCAGATTGGAAAACTTGATGGAATGATTACAAAATTAAAGCAAAGAGATGAAAAGTTATTCAAAAGAATTGTAGTTGCTACTCAACAACATGATCTTACTGCGAGTAGAGTTTTATCGAAAGAATTAGCTGAAGTTAGAAAAGTTACCAAACTTCTCGGAAATGCTAGAATTGCACTTGAGCAAATAGAGCTTAGACTTAGTACCTTCCATGATCTAGGTGATACAGTAGTCACAATCATGCCAACAATTGGCCTGATGAAGAATCTCAGATCATCATTAGGACAGTTTATGCCCGAAGCAGATCGCGAGTTGGCCGGAATGACTGATATGCTAAGTGGATTAATGACAGATACATTCCACGGTGGCGACTTTGGAATCGATTCTGGAGTTACAGACGAAGAATCAGAGAAGATCATTCAAGAAGCTGCAGCAGTTGCAGAGGCAGCAGTCAACGACAAACTGCCTTCTATGCCTGCAAACAGTCAATCCTCTTCTGCCCGCTACATCTAGACTATCTTATGAGATAATCTATAGCGAAAATATGTAACAAACAAAATTAGGGAAATAGTCAATACTGATGCTGAAGAAAAAAATAACATCGAATAACCAAATGCCTTGGTGAGTTCACCAGTTACAAGAGATCCTGTAAAGACACCAATTCCAGTCACAGCACTATTAACCCCAAGATATTTTCCTTCGAAACCTTGTGGTATACTTCTAAAAAAAATGACTGAACTTGACGTACTAAAAATAGAAAACCCGATAACAAGAAGACAAGATGATATAATTGCTAAAACTGTACCAGAGCTTCCAATCATTATAGAAACTGTAATTCCTGGAATTATTATAGCAAGTATTCTAGGCATAAACGCTACTAACGTGGATCGTTCCTCTCCTATCTTGGAAATTATTTTTGGTGCTACAAAAAATACAAGTAACATAGTTGCTGTTTGAATCATGTAGTTTAGAAAAACGCCTGAATTTGAAAAATGACGGCTTAAGAGAAAAGGACTCCAAGCTGTTGAATACATGTTGCTTCCAAGATTAAAGCAGAAAATTGCAATGTAAAAAATCCCAATCTCGTTACTTACCCTCCCCCTAAATATTGCAATTATGTGTTTAAAATCATAAAGTTCAGGAATTTTAGGAAAGACAAAGTGATAATGACTTATGGTATAACGTAAACCCTGTATGGAATGTGCTATGCTGCTTCGCTCAATATGAAACCTGCTTCCCTTGACCATCGTACTAAATATCATTGCTATCACACTTGATGTTGCACAGATCAGAAAATATGGCTTCAGATCAAAATATTGGCTATAGGCAGTTCCAATGGCCATGGCAGTCAGCATTCCAAGAGTACTAATTATTGATGTTCTTGCAAAAAGCCAACTCCAAAGATTCTTCTGTACCGATTCCATCACGAGTAGCTGAGTAACAGGATTTCTACCAACAATGAAAAATCCCAGTATAGGTGAAATACAATAAAGGATACCAATAGACGTGGTAAAGTATATTCCAAGACTACACAAGAAAACAACAAAAAATGATATTAGAAGTATAAACCGTCTTGCATGAAATCTATCAATTATCTTACCCCAAAAAATAGATCCGGCTGCAATTGTGGCGTTCTGAAGAGCAGATATTATTGCAACTTCTCCTATTCCACCCCCTAAAAATATCACATACAAAGGAATTACAATACTCAAACCTTGGTTGGTGATCTGACCTGGAAGTATATACCACATCCACTTTTGTGATTGTCTAGGCTGCACTCTCAAAAACTCGTACTGATATCATATTATTGTATGAGCTAACTATGGTATTGTCAAGCTCTAGGTGAATAATCCACATTCTCTTGTTTCGTTGTAATCTGGGAAAAATTTTATCATGCAGACGTGTGAGATTCACACGCCATGCGAGAATGCAAGGCATTCAAAGCCATGACGACCTTTGTCATCATTTCCTTAGGATTTCTCCTTTTGGTGCTTTTACGGGCAGGGATCTCCTTGACCGTATCAACATGTTTGCTGCATGATGCCTGTCTTGGGAGGATATTCCTTTGGCAGGGACAATTAATACGCATGCAAATTATTTAAGTATTGTGACTAATTTCTATTTGAAATCCTAGTTTTCTTATAATAAATGAAGTTGTTACATACTAACAAAGATTTTCTTGAAAATTATCTATGAAAGCTTTTATGATGCAGATACGTATAGCAACTGTGCCAAGTAATTCAGACATTTATCAACTAATTTACGAATCAAATCTAGACAGTAAACTAGAACAAATTCTAATCGGATTGATGAAAGACAATCCTTCGCCTAAAATTGAGACAGTAATTCGAAAATTTCTGCTTTATGTGCAACACTCGACAGAAAATTTCTGGACCATTTATTACAGCGCAAAAACCTACCAGGAAAAATTAGATTGTTATTATCAATTTTCAAAGAACCAATGTCTGGCAACAGAAGTTCTAATCCGAGATCTAGATTCTATGTCATCAGAAGAAGAAATAAAGGAGAATCTAAATAGCATTCTAAAAGAAGGTTTTACCTTCTAACTGAAGGAAGAATCTGACCTAGGCCTAGAATCTTTGAATTTCTCTATCTTATTACCCTCTTCGTTTACGATTCTATCTATACCTAGTAGCTTTTCGCGTAAATTATTGATAATTGTGGCAACATCGTCTGCCTCTTTTTCTACGTCTCCTCTTTTCTGCTGAAGGGCCTTTATTCCCTGTTTTTCCTCTTCAATATACTGGCCAACTTTAACTAATTTCTCTTTGAGATTCTTAATGTCTACAGATTCGTCTTCTATACTTTTTTCTAAATTAGTTCTTTTGTCCTTCAAATTCTTAATCATTAGGCCTACATAGTCAATTGCCTCTTCAAGTTTGGTTCGCTTATCCATAAGAGCCCTAATCCCTATGTCTTCACCACTCATTGTCCTTTGTTGCATAGGTTCCGGTATTTTTACCTGTTCAGAAGGCCTAGGCTGTTCAATTGTCTTGGCTGGCTCTGGTTTGGGCTGTTCAATAACTTCAGCATTCTCTTCCGACTTTATTTCTGGTTCCTGATATTGCGTGGTTGTGAAATCTTCTTTTTTAGTGGAATCTGGGCTAAGTTCGTCTTTTTTCTTTCGGAATTTTTCAAACATATTGCTTATGACTACTGTAATGTGTAATATATAAAAAGTTAATAGATGAAATATTGCTCATGACGCCATTAGGTCGGAAAAAGGGCTCTTTTTAGGCATTTCCGCGATCATTTTACTATAAACTAAGATATATTTAGAATCCAGTCATTGTTTTTCGTTAATTGAAAAAAAGCACTCGTAAAACAAATCTTCTACCTATAGTAGAGGATATCTTGGAACTAGATCCAATGATGCGATTTGTTGCAATCATAGATCTTAAAGGAAACATATCTGAAGCCATAATGAAAGAAGGTAAAACATCTCTCAAATCACAAAAAGAGGAAGAATATTTCTGTAAACAGGTAGCCATAAGAAGAAAAATCCGTAAGCAGTTCGATAAAAACTTGGGACCTGTTAATTATGTACACATAGAACGTCAGAGGGTCACACAAATAGTTGTCTACCCTAAGCATAAAACAGTCTATGTTACCATGGAACCAAGCATGGATATAACAAGAAAATTGGAAATTATAGAGAAGATAAAAAAGAAAACTGGTAATTTGTAAGAAATCAAAGATGCCCCTTTAGGCAACCAGTTTATTCTGCTGCTGGTTGTGGGGTTCCTTCGCCTACTAGATCAGCAGTAGCAAAGCGTCCGCCTACTTGCGTAATCTTTACTTTTGCGTTCTGGCCTACTTGTCCGCCTTTGACGAATATTACAAAACCTTCTACTCTTGCGATACCGTCTCCCTTTCTACTGATTTCTGTTATAGATACATCATATTCCTTACCGGTCTCTACTGGTTTTGGTCTGTTATCATCAAAGCGTCGTCCGCCGCCACCGAAGCGTCGTCCTCCGCCGAATCTTCGACCTCCACCATAACCTCTATTTCCACCGTTGTATCCTTGTCTTGGACTTTCTCCAAAACCCGAGTCGTTAAAGCTCACCGTTGCACCTCCTTTGTTGCTAGGCATATGGTATTACCCTATAAAATCTGTTCAACTCATATTCAACAATGAGTTTCCCCCGCTTCGTAAATGTACAGTTTTTGGCTATTTCAAAGCATGAAACACCCGTTCCGCTAGGCGTTCCGCTGTGGCGTTTCATGCTGTACCTGATAAAACATCGATTCTATAAGATGCTCATGTCAAAACAACAATACAGGTCGGAAATGGGCATAATCGCTGATATCCTCGGCGTTACCATGGATGGCGGAATACAGGGAGTAATAGTCTCTGCTATTTCTAGAAGAGCGAATCTTTCTCACTATGCAGTCTTGGAGAAATGCCAGAAGCTAATAGATGCAGGATTGGTAGAATCAATGAAGGCAGACAGAAACAGGCTGTTTAGGATTACAGAGAAAGGCATAAGATTCTTTCAGGAATTCCAGAGATTTCAAGGTGTAGTCCAGGGGCTTAATTTAAGGTACTAGAAGAATGTACCAAAAAACCCTGACAATCCCAATAGAAGCGCAAGCAGAAGCAATGCTTTTTGTAAGGATTGCCTATATCTTGACAGCAATGCTGAAGGTACCAATAATTGCCGTCTGCCTTTTTACACTTGCTTTTTCCTCTTGTATACAATATGCATTAAGCTCAACTAAAGCATTAGAGTTTACCATTTATGCCGATGGGACTACCCATATCTTCTATCAAACTGATGTTGACCCGCAGTCTCCTGATTTTATGCTTGGTCTATATGGAAATACCACCGATAACCTTGTTGTACAAGATCAGAACGGGACATTACTTTCAAGCAAAGCAAACGCAGATGATATAGACATTGCAACTCTTGGAGCCTCTACAATCAAGGTGGATTACGATACATCCGATCTTGTATCAAAAAATGGCAAGACATGGACATTTCATGTAAATTCTCCTGTTGATTATTCTGTACTTTTGCCTGCAAATGCTGTAATTGTAGGTATGAGTGCAACCCCAACAAATTTGCAGGTTGTAGATGGTCAGTCTCTTATCTCTTTTTCAAGTGGTCCTACAGATATTAATTATGTATTTGGAGTATTAGGAACAAGTCAGACTGCCACTTTAGCAATTCAAAAAGCCCAAGATTTT
>DATFDB010000034.1:0-5840 GCA_035252445.1 Nitrosotalea sp.
CAAAAGAAGTAGTTATAGAACAGCGAAAAGCAAGCGAGGTAACTGGGGTGGCAGGCAAAAAGACTGCACCTGATGATATCAATGTGATAAACCCAGCTTTTGACATGACTCCTCCTGAGCTCATCACTGGTATAATAACAGAAGCCGGCGTGGCAAAGTCCCCCTTTGAAGAATCAATCAAAAAATTGTTTGAATCAAAGCTGTAAGGTATTTATTCCATGATTGAATCAAAAAATCTATCATAATGATAAAAACAGAACAAATACTTGACTCGCTAAAGCAATGTATGGATCCTGAAATTCCAATAAGCGTTGTCGATATGGGGTTAATTTATGGCGTGAATATATCGGACGATAACAAGGTCGATATAAAAATGACCATGACTACTCGTGGATGCCCATTACATGATACTCTTGTCAGTGATGTTAAAAGATATGTAAACAAGGTTCCTGGAGTAACAGGTGTCAATGTAGAAATAGTTTGGGAGCCACCATGGACACCTGAGAAAATGTCTGATGAAGGAAAGAAACTAATCAATTACGGAAAACAAAAAACTGTAGCACCAATAAATTATGAGATCGCATTACCGCAGGGAATAGGTTCAGTAGTAAAACAAGAGGATGGCTCTCTTGTATTGATGAACGAAAATCAACAAGGATTCATGGTAAATCAAGCCATTGTGGATTTCTGGCAGCTTTGTAATGGTAATAGGAAAATAACAGAGCTGGTAGACTTGTTTGCACAAAAAATTGGTCTTCAGAGAGGTCAGGTAGAAAAAGAGGTATTACAATTAATCCAACAGTTACGAGACGGTGGACTAGTCACAATAAAGGAACCCGAAGTCTCGAACGTCCAATTTAAAAAATAGATCTTAGATCTCTGTAATTTCTGTTATGGTACCCTGCACTGAATCCATTTTTACTATGGCCTTTTTTTCTCCAAATCCTAAAGCAACATACCAATCTCCGCCATCATCATCATATTTTGTTTCAAGAGTTTTGACTGCTTCTGCATTGACGCTATACTTTTGAATTATTCCTGATATTGCCAATGGTATTGCTTCTTTTTCGGTAGGAAGTCTTCTTTTCATTAGGCCAATTCCGGGACTCATAAACTCTCTATGCCATGGAACTATAATAATCTAGCCTTGCAATTTTTTTTACAAATATGAAAGTTTTAAACGAATTGTGAATAGTCAGTTCGTGCATTGTAAAGAAAGTAAGTTATTACTCAAAAACCAAAAGCTAAAGATTACCAAACAAAATTCTATATACCACAACTAAAGGTATTTTTCACCATGTACCTGTCGAATAGATTCTATACATCAGTTTTATCAAGAACTAAAAAGATCATTGAAATCTCATCTTTTCTTGCTGTATGTGGTACGATGATAATGTTATTGGGTGGAGTATGGGACTCGGCATCGCATGAAATGAGAATTCCAGATACATTTTGGACCATACAACATCTGACAATCTATTTTGGTGCATCCATGGTAGCATGCTCTGCTATTGCTGTAACACTAGCCCTGAACCATCATGAGTATAAATCAATGAAAAAAGGCATGGTAATGATCATACTAGGAGCAATATTCCAATTAGGTGGGGGATATGCAGATTATAATTTTCATGAAGTCTATGGAATAGATGGTCTTGTTACACCATCTCATCTATCTATTGAAGTTGGTCTACTGCTTAGTGCAGCAGGAGGTTTTGTTACATTGTCCAAGTCCAAAAATCATATTCTCAGAAAGATGGCTCCTATGTCTATAATATCAATACTTTTGTCTGCATCGTGGATAGGGTTTAATCTACTTCTTCTTGTAGGCTCTGTTGTAATGTGTATTCCAGTATTCCAATTATTTTACTCCGGCTGTGCAGTAATGTAGCTTTGAAATCTCATATATCCTGCTAATACCAATAAACATACTCCAACCAAAACTATTGAACATGGAACAACAAATTCTTGATATTTTGTATCTCCAAACTCTATTTGTAATTGAACTGGATTCGCAGAAAGATTTGTCAGATCAAGAGTGTACTTTCCTGGGTGTCCAAAGACAAAATAATTCACAGTTTCCTTGTTAGTTATAGTTTTCATGTTTATGTAGTTGCCGTGTGTATCCAATATCTTTACAAGAATCGAATTGTTGTATTGGTTGGAATCAATCTTGTAGAAGCCTATTCCACTTTCATATAGGGATAAAGACATAGCGACAGAACCCATCTTGTTTACGCTAACATTTTCTGAATCCTTTATAGAGTATGAAAAAACAATAGCAGTCCAAATAGAGCCAACAGCAATAGCCATGAGACCTATTCTAAAGATAGACGACAACTTTCTATGCACAATCTTATCAATAACTACATTGTATCTAATTATTTCGAAAGATTTGAAGTTCTTTTACTGACAGATGATGCCAGTCCATGCATCTTGGAAAAATAAATTCATAAGAAATTAAGTGTATATCACTCGATTCTATGGGTTTCTTACGAATGTAAGATACGCAAGTTTATGGCCAAATTTTTTTGCGATATGTTGTGCCCTGTCATTGTCTGGGTTAATTCTTGCAACCAGTGTCTTCTTTGGATTTCTTTTTATCAACAGAAATAAAGCTTGCTGACCTATCCCCTTATTCTGATAATTCATCAATACGTGATATCCCCATTCTCCATCTTTTTTCAATACCAACGCGCCGACCATTCTGTTTTCATATAATATGATATCCCAACTCTCATATGGATGATCTTGTCTGTTGCTAATAAAAGAAGTAACAAATTTCTTATGATCTTTATATGTTGGAATATCTTTTTTTCTGAATCGTAACTTGCCTAGATATTTTGTTCTCTCTTTGAATAGCTCATGGAGAAAATCTATATCGTTAGTATCTACAGGTTTAAGGCCTATGGTAATCCTCATTTCATTCACTTGGCAACGAATCTGAGAATTCCTTAATTGTGAACGTTTCTTGTTTTTTCAAGTATTCAATTAACTCTACAAACAAATTCCTAGTACCAAATGATTTACCTATGAATTTTTTCACGTTATCTTTGTTCAAATTTGCTTGGCCAAAACGTTTCATATTCTCGTAGGATTCCATGTCTGCGGAATTGAGGTAGATGTGAATTGGATGAAAAAGATACACTTTCAACCCTTGGTTATTGACATAAAGGCCCATCTTGTTTTGTTGCATCATGACATCATCTGCCCAATAAATAGGAAAGCGTGTGAGCCTTGAAAACATATCCTGATGGGGTCTGATCTCTTTTTCTAATGGAAACAAAAGTGAAGAATCATTTTTTATACCATATTTATTAAACAACGAAAGGATGTTAGTTGATTGGAGCAATCCATGTGTCCTCACAGATTCGGCATTCGGAACTATTTTCAACAAATTTTCCATTATCTGATGAGAGGTGGCTCCTTGCGTTGAATCGTGATTAAAGTTTGGATGTACACCTAACTCGACGTTTTCGTCCTCTTGCAATCTGTAGATTAAATCAGATTTGTTTGTCATAAACCAAGTAGACTTTATGCCAGTATCCTTGATAATGTCATAAACGTATTCCATCATAAAGTCTGGACACCAATCAGCATCGAAAGTTAATAGAGTTGGTCCTTCCGTCTTTGTGGTAGTATTTGTCGGTTGCTCCAGTGTTGCTGTTGATACATGGAATGTCTTTACTTCTTGTGGTGTCTGACTATCATTTCTTAGGATGGGAAACATAGCCATACTTTTCAAACTATGTTGAATTCAAGCAATAAGAAGGGCAGTGTGTTTAAACAAAACGAGCTAGGAACCATCACATTGACAAACTGTCATCAAAAAAGGCTAGGATTCGTACTGACAGTTAGTAAGGGCCCGGAGGGATTCGAACCCTCGACCTGGTGGTCCGAAGCCACCCGCACTATCCTAGCTATGCAACGGGTCCAATCAAGTAAGAATTTATCGGGGCTAAATATCTGTCTAGGTAATTGAAAATATCCCAAAGAGTGGCAGGTGTTGAATATGCTATCCGAGATATTGCACTAGAGGCCCGAAAACTGGAAAAACAAGGTAAGAAGATCACCTATCTTAACATTGGAGACCCTCTCCAATATGGTTTTCAACCGCCTGAAAATGTAAAGGAAGCATTAGTGAAGGCAATAAAGGATGGCCAAAATTATTATGCTGTTTCTGAAGGATTGCCAGAACTACGTGAAGAGATAGCGAAAAAAGAAAAAAGAAAAGGTCTAGTAACATCTGAAGATGATGTTATTGTAACCAATGGTATATCCGAAGCACTTGAAATGGTTACTGCATCAATAGTAGAAGTAGGTGACGAGGTACTCATACCTGGACCATACTATCCACCATATGCTTCCTATGTGAGGTTGTTTGGGGGAAAGCCAATTGAATTTTCGGTTGACTTGAACAATTCAACACCTGATTTGGATGATATTAGAAAAAAGATTTCTTCAAAGACTGTCGCTATCTGTTTGATAAGTCCAAATAATCCCACAGGTGCTGTCTTTAGCGAAAAATCATTAAAAGATTTGATTGATATTGCGAACGAGCATAACCTCTACATAATATGTGATGAGATATACGATCAAATAGTATTTGATGAAAAGTTTGTTGGTATAGGAAAAGTAAGTGGTGATTCACCGGTAATACTTCTAAATGGCTTTTCAAAAGTCCATCTCATGACGGGGTGGAGAATTGGCTATATTGCTTTTAACCAATCAAAGAGATTGGAATCTTTACGAGAAAATCTGCCAAAACTTGCAAGAGTGAGAATTGCTACAAACTTGCCTGTTCAGTATGCTGCCTTGGAATCTCTCAAGGGACCGCAAAACTATATACCAAAATTTGTATCAGATTTGAAGAAAAGGAGAGACTATACCATAAAAAGACTAAATGGGATGAATGGTCTTAGCTGTTCGAATCCAAAAGGTGCCTTTTACGCGTTTCCAAAAATTGAAAATAATCGATATAGTTCTGACAAGGAATTTGTCTTGGAACTTTTAAAGTCAAAAGGAGTTTTAACTGTACATGGTTCTGGTTTTGGAACCCAATATGGAAACGGGCATTTCAGAATGGTATTTCTTCCTGATATTCCAGTACTTGAAAATGCACTGGATAGAATAGAAGAATTTCTTGGCTAGTATTTCCAACTGACCATCTTTTTTGGCATTATTTCAATAACGCAATTAGTATCTTCTAAGAGACACTGAGCTGATCTGTTTTTCAAGCTTTTAAAATACCTAAGGAGAATTTTTTTGGCAATTGATTTTACACGCCTGTTTTCCAAAATTAGTCTTGCTTTACCAATGCCCATTATGCCGACGATCTCAGGTGATTTTACTCCTTTGTCTATACAAAATGAAACTTTTGGACTATGTTTGATATTTCTTGCCTTTGTAGTTCTTGTATTAGTACCAACATAGAACTTGTTATTGATGTAACTATACCAAACAGGCACAATATGTGGACTGCCTTTGCTGTTTACTGTTGCCAATCTCAAGATTTTTTGCTTTCTTATGAAATTTTTATTCATCATAATTTTCACCCCTTAAACCAAGAATGATTAAAAATCCTCCAATTCCAAACATGGCAGTAGATACTTTTTCACTTGTAATGTCTGGTGAAGTAAAAAAATCTGATACAAAATCAGGCCCAAAGATTAGCAGATCTCTTATGATTGGAATTGTAGCCACAACTATGAACAAGATGCCCATTGCTGTAAACCAGTTCTTTTTTGGACTGTTTCTCATCCTTTATTCTTGTAAGCACATTAAATTATCTTTATGCCTGGATTTTTCATCTTGTTCTTTATCATTGCATTGATAAGAATTGG
>DATFDB010000035.1:0-5735 GCA_035252445.1 Nitrosotalea sp.
CAACATAAGTATTAGATCAAATGATCAAAGCAAATGGTAAACAGAATTGATCGATCGATCCCATTAAAGACTTGGGGAGGATCATGACATAATTTGGACATTTCAGAACTGATACAGATACATACCATAGGATATCGCCTACAGGACGTTAAGGTCAATTTTGGGCATGACATCAGGATAGATGCCCCAGAGATATCAATAGATGCAAAACACGGTGAGATCCTGAGCATACCACGATGGGTATCAGATGTACTGTCATCAGAAAAATTGGCTGAAGTACAAGATACTGATATGGTGGTAGCCTTGAAACAGGCAATCGTAAAAGAAAATGTTCAAGGTGATTTTGATCTTTCTACTCTAGAGCCAGAATTTTACATAAAGATGAACTCATTTATGCAAAGATTGCCGCAACAAGATAAAGACAAACTAGAAAGTATGCTAAATTCCCTTGTTCGCAAACGACAAGGTAAGATTATAAAATTAGCAGACTCGTCCAAACTCACTTCAGAATCTGCAAAGAAATTGACAGTAGAAGAACGAGCATTATTTGACTATATCTACAATAACAGTATGACTTTCAAAAAACAGGTATTGAGTGATACGAAATGACACTACAGCCTGAATCTATTTCATCAAGCAAATTACAAGATCAGGTAAAGGACTTTCTAAGTCAATTCAAAGACAAGTCTGGCTCGTACAAATATGTTGAGGAGATTGACCAGATGATGGCAAAGAAAACACAGTATATTGTGGTGGATTACAATGATCTAGTTTCATATCCAGAAATTGAATCTGTTTTTGGTACTGATCCAGATGCAATTCTTCATGCCTTTAGTGGTGCAATCAAGGACATTCTAAAGGAAAGATTTTCTCAATATGCGGAGAAAATCAAACATGACATTAGGGCAAGAATCTCGAACTATCCTGCGCAACGAAGCTTGCGTGAAGTAAATGCAGAAGTAATTGGAAAAATGATAAGCGTTTCCGGAATGGTTGTGAGATCTTCTGAGATAAAGCCACTTGCAAAAGAACTAGTCTATATCTGTCCAGAGGGACACCAAACTAAAAGAATACAGGAAAAGGGTTTAGAGTTCAAGGAGCCCATGAAATGTGATAACGGTAAATGCACTCACAGAGATCTTGAGCTAAACCCAGAACAAAGTAAATTCATTGATTTTCAAATGGTAAGACTTCAGGAATTGCCAGAAGACCTTCCTCCTGGGCAATTGCCTCATTATCTGGATGTCACAGTGCTTCAGGATTTAGTTGACAATGCAAGACCTGGAGACCGTGTAATTCTTACTGGAATTGTAAGAATTGAGCAAGAGCACATACCTTCTATGAAAGGAAAAAGCGGCATTTACAGACTGAGGGTTCAGGGAAACAACATTGAATTCTTGGGAGGTAAAGGAAACAAAAGCTCTCGAAGTACAGAAAGGGAAGAGATCTCATCTGACGAGGAAAAAATAATCAAGTCGCTTGGGCAAAATTCTGATATTTACGATAGGCTTGTGGCCTCATTTGCTCCTCATGTCCATGGGCATGATATCATAAAAGAATCAATTTTGTTATTGATTGTAGGCTCGACTCAAAAACTGCTTGCTGATGGTGCTAAAATTCGTGGAGACATTAACGTCTTTTTGGTGGGTGATCCAGGTACTGCAAAAAGTGAGATGCTAAAGTTTTGTGCACGAATTGCTCCTAGAGGACTTTATACTTCAGGAAGAGGTTCTACTGCAGCAGGACTGACAGCAGCTGTTGTAAGGGACAAAATTGGTATAATGATGCTTGAAGCAGGAGCAGTAGTTTTAGGAGATCAAGGTCTAGTTTGCATAGATGAATTTGACAAAATGAAACCCGAAGACAGAAGTGCATTGCACGAAACAATGGAACAGCAATCTGTGAGCATAGCAAAAGGTGGAATTGTAGCAACACTTAACGCAAGAACATCAATCTTGGCTGCTGCCAACCCGATGTTTGGAAAGTATGATCCATTCAAGAATATTACAGAAAACGTGAATCTCCCAGTTCCACTCCTTACACGTTTTGATCTCATTTTTGTTGTAAGAGACATTCCGTCAAAAGAGAGAGATACTAGAATAGCTAAACACATATTGAATCTACACAGGACTACAGGAACTGATACTAAATCATTAATTGATGTAGATATTCTTACAAAATATCTATCATATGCAAAAAGATTTGATCCTATACTTACACCAGAAGCAGAAGACAAGATTTTGCAATATTATATGACAATGAGAAATGTAGAATCTGAAGGAATGATAACGGTCACACCAAGACAACTTGAAGGCTTGGTAAGACTAGCCACTGCACGGGCAAGACTATTGATGAAGACTCAGGTTGAAGGCGAAGATGCAGAAAGGGCAATATTTCTAATACAAAGCATGCTTCAGGATGCGGGGGTTGACGTGAACACAGGAAAAGTAGATCTTGGAGTTTTACAGGGGCGTCCTCACAGCGAAGTATCAAAAATGCAGTTATTCATGGATGTGATGAAATCATTAGAAGGAGATGAGAAAAGACCTGTTGAAGAAAAAACCTTTGTAAAAGAATTGGTAAAGACAGGTAAATTCACTGAAGAAGAAGCAAGGAAATACATAAAGAAATTGCAACGAGAGTCAGCTATTTATGAATCAAAACCTGGTCATTATAACCGGGTATGAAAGTAGAAGAGCTAGATATTCCAAAAAAACTAATTGAAATTCTACACGAAAATGGGATTGTTACTCTTTATCCTCCACAAGAAAAAAGCGTAAAGGAAGGACTGTTAAATGATGTCAGCTTGCTTGTTTCTGCCCCCACTGCTAGCGGAAAAACGTTAATTGCCTTGCTTGCCACAATAAGGCATCTTACTGAAAAAAAAGGCAAGATAGTTTATCTCAGTCCTCTCAAAGCATTGGCATCCGAAAAATTTTCTGAATTTAAAAAACTTGAATCTATAGACATTGGTAGGAAAATCAAGGTTCAGATTTCTACAGGTGATTATGACCAAACTGACAAAAGTCTTGGAATCAACGATATACTTGTTCTGACCAATGAAAAGATGGATTCTATCATAAGGCAAGGTGCAGAATGGCTAAACGAAGTAAGTCTTGTTATTGCTGATGAAGTTCATCTGTTAGGAGATGAAGATAGGGGGCCAACACTTGAAATCGTGCTCACAAAACTAACATCACTCCAGAAAAAACCGCAGATACTTGCACTTAGTGCAACGATAACCAATGCCGATGAAATATCAAAATGGCTTGGGTGCAAACTTGTAGAAAGTGATTGGAGACCTGTTCCACTATGGGAAGGTGTATGTGATCAGGGGAAAGTAATAATGCAGAACCGAAAAAATTTCGAAGTTGAGACCAGCATTCGGGGACTTCCAGTTGACTTGGGTCTCGATTCTCTTAAAAGCGGAGGACAGGCAATTTTATTTGCAGAAACTAGAGCGCGTGCTGTATCTCTTGCAACAAAGGCATCAGACGCAGTATCAAAGTACGTTGCAGAAAAGGAAAAGAAAAACCTAGAACAAATCTCTCAAAAAATTCTTGAAGACAATGAGCATACGGAACTAATTCGTAATCTTGCAACACTGGTGAAAAAAGGAGTTGCATTTCATCATGCGGGATTAAACCAAAACTGCAGAGAAACTATTGAATCAGAATTTAGAAATGGGAAAATAAAGATCCTTGCTTCTACTCCAACACTGGCTGCTGGAGTAAACCTTCCGGCAAGGAGAGTGGTAATCTCTAGTATCAGTAGATACGATGGGAAATATGGCGTTAATAAGGCCATTAGCGTATTAGAATACAAGCAACTTTGCGGTAGAGCTGGTAGGCCACAATATGATGATTACGGAGAAGCTATAATTGTTGCAAATGCTAACAGTGATGATCTTTTTGATTACTACATCAATGGATTGCCAGAACCAATTTCTTCAAAACTTACAGGAGACAAGGCACTACGAATACATGCACTCAGTCTAATTTCAACTACGCCAGGAATAAAAAATGAAGAAGTTATTGATTTTTTTGCAAAAACACTTTCGGGGTTTCAGGAAAGAAAATCTACTATAAAATTTAAAATTCAGATAACTCTACGTTATCTAGAATCAGAAAATCTCATAAAACAAAAAGGTGGAAGATTCATTGCAACAGAATTTGGGAAAAAGACTTCAACTTTGTATATTGATCCACTAACAGCTGTCTTTTTCAAAAAAACACAGGAACAAATTTCAAAAGGAAGAAAACACACTATTGGAATATTACATGCCATAACAAGCTGCGAAGATTTCTTCCCAAAATTTTCCCTGAGGAATAAAGATTATGAATTAGCTAGCACACTTCTTGAAAACCACGCTGATCAATTAATCGAAAGCATTTCAGAGTATGATTGTAACCGAAGCCTGCTTGCAATGTATTATTGGGTTAATGAATCAACTGAGATCTTTCTTTCTGATAACATAGGTATTGAATCTGGGGATATGCATAGAATGACCGAGACTGCAGATTGGCTTATTCATGCATTCTATGAGCTTGCCAAACTTGAAAAATTAGATAATGTCATAGATGAACTAAACGTTTTACGAACTAGAGTAACATATGGAATAAAAGAAGAACTTACAGATCTTGTCAAAGTAAAGGGCATTGGAAGGGTTCGTGCAAGACTTTTGTACAAAAACGGAATCAAAACCCTTGACGAATTGGAGTCAATTCCTGTTGAAAAACTTGCTAAAATCGATAAGATAGGGCCTGTAATTGCAGAAAACATAAAGACACATCTCAAAAAGATAAGATGATGCTTGACAAAACAATAGCAGCCATAATAATTTCGGCCATTGCATTTGCTACCGTTTATGCCATAACGCCGGCACTTATCAAAACACTTGAAAAAAGAAAACTAGTGGTAAAAGACTACAATAGAGTTGGAGGTGCGATGGTTGCAAGACCAGGGGGCCCATCCATTTTAGCAGGAATACTGGTTTCTGAAATTGTCCTTTATGGATTCTATTCTTCTACTGCAGTACTGGCAATAATCATTACAACTTTTTTGGCATTTCTTGTGGGATTAGCAGATGATAGAAAAGTGCTTGGTGGATGGTTCAAACCTCTTGCCTTAGCTGGTAGCGCAATTCCAATCATTTTGCTAGGAGTTTATGAGCCGCATCTGGCATTTCCGTTATTTGGTCACGTAAGAATTCCAGAATTGTATCTTGCATTAATAATATTCATGATTCCTATTACTGGAAACACAATAAATTCTATTGATGTACTAAATGGAGTCGCAAGTGGCTTTATGACAATTGCAAGTTTTGCACTTACTATATCATTATTCATTGTACATCATTATGACATAGCTATAGCAAGTTTGCCTTTAGGTTTTGTCTCCTTAGCTTTTTACAAATATCACAAGTTTCCAAGTAAAATATTTCCAGGTGACTCTGGAGCACTTACACTAGGAGCCATGTATGGTACGATTGCTATAGTAGGCCATGTAGAAATAATTGCTGCAATAGCCCTTCTCCCTGCAGTGATAAACTCATTTCTATTCCTCTCTAGCGTAAAAAGAATAATTGAACACAGACAATTGAAATCAAATCCTGTAGAACATACAGAAGACTTCAAGCTTAAAGCAACTGCTGATAAAGATGCTCCAGTAACTCTAGTCCGCTTGATTGTAGCCAATAGACCGATGACTGAGAAAGAAGTAGGGTTTACAATTTT
>DATFDB010000036.1:0-14063 GCA_035252445.1 Nitrosotalea sp.
CCAAAATCAAAATCACTTTTCTTACTTTCAGTATTGATGTTTGTTATTTTGGCATCTACCATCTTCGTATCATGTCCAAGTTCGATTGCTTTTTCCTCAAGCATTTTTTCCTCTAGTCTTACTCTATCGAACAAGATACGGACTTTGGGCATTTACTCTCCCCAGTCTTCGCCTACTTTCTCAGCATGCTTTAGCTCGCATACTGAACCATTTTTGGATGCGATCTCGAAATCTGCGCCACAGTCTGGACAAGAAACAATCTCTCCAACACTTGCGTCGTCTGGAATTTTCAAATTTGCATCACATTCTGGACAATTCATTGTTTACTCTTTCACCTCTTTTTTACTAATTTATTAGCTTCTGTTGATTGCAGTCCCCACAATTCTACAAACCCTTTTGCAAGAGTTTGGTCAAAGGTGGAACCTGAACCATATGTTGCCAAATCATGACTGTATAATGAATAATTTGATTTTCTTCCCACAACTCTTAGACTTCCTTTGAACATTTTCAGCTTTACAGTTCCGCTAACTCTCTTCTGTGACGCATTGATAAACATATCTAAATCGGTTTTCAGAGGATCTTGCCAGAGCCCGGAATATGCAAGCCATGCCCATTCCGAATCAACCATCGCCTTGAATTTTAATTCGTGTTTTGTGAGAACCATTTTTTCCAGATCGGTATGCGCCTCAATGAGACAAAGTGCAGCCGGGGTTTCATACACCTCGCGAGATTTTATTCCGACAACCCTGTCCTCGATGTGATCTACAATGCCGACTCCAGAGGCGCCTGCTTTTTTGTTGATGTATTGTATCAATTGCATTGGCTTTAGGCTCTTGCCATCTACTGCCACTGGGACGCCTTGTGCGAACTTTATCTCTAGGTACTGTGGCTTGTCAGGCAAATTCTTGGTCTTGACCCAGATGAATGCATCATCTGGCGGCTCTGAATATGCATCTTCAAGCTCTCCGCCCTCGATTGCCCTTCCCCAAAGGTTTTGGTCTATGCTGAATCTTTTTGCTGCAGTATCAATTGGTATTCCATGTTTTTTTGCAAACTTTAATTCTACATCGCGAGTTAGGTTGAGATCGCGTATTGGTGCAATGATTGGAAGTGCAGAGCCTGCTCGCATGGTGACATCAAATCGCACCTGATCATTTCCTTTCCCGGTGCATCCGTGTGCAAGCGCACCGGCGTTCTCCTTTTTGGCAACCTCTACAACTTTTTGTGCAATCAGTGGCCGTGCAAGAGCTGTTGCAAGGCAATATTTTTTCTGATACAGAGCATTTGCCTTGATTGAAGGCAAGATAAAGTCAGATACAAATTCGTTTTTTGCATCAATATTGTAATGTTTTACGACTCCAAGTTTTTTTGCCTTGGCTGCAATTTTTTGCAGATCGTCTCCCTGTCCCACATCAACTGTAATTGTAACAACATCTAGGCCGTGTTGTTCTTGTAGATATTTTATGACAACTGAAGTATCTAATCCACCAGAGAAAGCTAAAACTGCTTTTTCTTTCATTGAGGTTTTCTGTGATCAAATTTTAGCATTTATCTTTTATGATCTGCAACCCTGATCCATTTTTTGGTGCAAAAAATTACAAAATTATTTTCAAATCAATGAGATGGTGCAAATTAGTCCAAGCTAAAATTCGAACACTATTTAACCACAATATTATAACGCTGTTATATGAATTTGGTTCCCTTTGCGGGCACGTATCAGAGCAATTCTTATCAAAAAGATTGGGGAGGAATTGAATCCAGATGACAAAACTTCAAGCAAAAAACATTGTAAAACACTTTGATCACAATGGAAATTCTGTTGTTGCACTAGACGGCGTCAACCTGAATGTGGAAGAAGGCGATTTCATCTGCATTGTGGGTCCTTCTGGATGTGGCAAATCTACATTTCTGAATATTGTGGCAGGTCTTGAGACTCCTGATTCTGGAGAAATACTGCTTAATGGAAAGTCAATCTCTACGCCTGGGCCTGACAGGACGATGGTCTTTCAAGAAGGTGCGCTCTTTCCATGGCTCAAAGTGATTGATAATGTAGAGTTTGGACTGAAGATGGCTGGAATTCCAAAAGACGAGCGCAGACAGATCTCGCAAAGGTATCTTGACATGATGCAGCTCACCAAGTTTGCTGATTCGTATACATTTCAATTATCCACAGGAATGAAGCAAAGAGTAGCAATTGCAAGAGCACTTGCAATGGATCCTGAAATTTTGCTGATGGATGAGCCTTTTGCAGCTCTTGATTCTCAGACAAGGGATCTACTGCTAGTTGAGCTTCAGCTCATCTGGGAGAGGACAAAAAAGACGATTATCTTTGTCACGCATAACATTTTGGAATCCGTCATCTTGGGTAACCGTGTAATAGTTTTCAAGAACAGGCCTTCTAAAATAAAAAAAGAGATCACAATCGATTACAGAAGACCGAGGTTAATGGAAGATGAGAATCTGCAAAAATACTATCATCAGATAGTAGAAGAGCTCAAAAACGAAGTGATTGCGCAAATAAAAGATGAGAACCAATGAACGAAAAAATAACTTCTGAGAAAAAATCTCAAAATCTTCATGACATAGCAAATGCTGCACTATTCTTGGCAGTCTTTGTTGGTGTTTGGCAAATAGTATTCATGCTTGGAATATGGCCCGTAATATCTATGCCGTCTCCTGCAATGGTTGCAGGCTCGTTTGCCAAAATCATATCAAATCTTTCCCTCCCTGAAGGAATAGTGGTGACACTTGGAAGGCTTGTGGCAGCTTTTGTGGTATCAATAGCTCTTGGTACGTTGATAGGGCTTGCAATGATTAGATTCAAGGGGTTTGGCAAGACACTCAACTCATTTTCTGCAGGGCTTTTGTCATTTCCAAGCATAGCTTGGGTGCCATTTTCAATCCTTCTGATAGGCTTCAATGATTTTGGAATAATGTTTGTGGTAATAATGAGCTCAATTTTTTCTGTAATGATTTCAACATACAGCAGCATAAGGAACATACCGCCAATCTACATGGATGCTGCAAAGAACATGGGCGCAAAAGGATTTGCCTTGTTTAGATATGTTACATTGCCTGCTGCAACCCCTTCACTGATAATTGGATTAAGACAGGCGTGGTCATTTGCGTGGCACGCGGTAATAGGAGCTGAAATACTAATGTCTGTTGTAGGTCTTGGACACATACTTTCTGTCGGAAGGGACTTTCTTGATATGGGCGAAGTGATTGCCAGCATGATAACGATATTTGCAATAGGATTGATTGTAGACAGATTTTTGCTCTACAAACTAGATGACAGAATACGAAGAAAATGGGGACTTGAGCGTCACCGCTGATTTGGAGTTGTTTGCCTGATGAATCCTATGGCAAAGATTGGCATTGCAGGAGCTATAATTGCAGCAGTAATTGCAGCTAGTTTCATTGCAACACCTCAGACTAGTCACATTGCAGCTAATTCCTCATCTGATGTCCTAAGGATTGGATATTTTCCAAACATCAGTCATGCACAGGCCGTAATTGGTCTTGGAACGGGAGACTATCAAAAGGAACTTACTGGAATAAAGGTGGAGACGCAGGTTTTCAACGCAGGACCTTCTGCAATAGAAGCACTCTTTGCAAACAGGATTGACGTTGCCTACGTCGGACCCAACCCTGCCATAAATGGATATATCAAATCTGACAGCCAGGGCCTTCGTGTGATTGCAGGCGCCGCAAGTGGTGGAGCTGTATTTGTAGTAAGAAATGATTCTGGCATAAACTCTGTTGCTGATCTTGCAGGAAAAAAATTTGCGTCACCTCAAGCTGGCAATACGCAAGATGTTGCACTACGATCATTTTTGAACAAAAATGGATACAAGACTTTGGATAACGGAGGCAATATTCAAGTCATAAACGCGGCAAACACTGACATTGTTACCATGATGTTAAAAAAAGACATTGATGGGGCATGGGTGCCAGAGCCATGGGGGTCCAAACTAGAAAAAGAGGCCAATGGAAAGATTTTGGTTGATGAGAGAGACCTGTGGACCGGAGGAAAATTCACAACCGCGCTTGTTGTTGTAAGGACTGACTATTTGCAAAGCCATCCTGATGTAATAAAGCGATTCCTTGAAGCGCATGTAAATGAGACATTATGGATTAACAACAACAAAGACAAAGCAATTGCTATATTCAATGAACAGGTGGGAGCCCTTACTGGAAAGACACTTCCTGAGAGTGAATTGACAGAGGCCTTTTCAAGAATGGATATAACGTACGACCCGATACAAAGTTCTCTTTTCAATTCTGCAGATGCCGCATACGAATTGGGATTTTTAGGCAATACGAAACCAGACCTTGGCAAAATATTTGATTTGAGCATACTAAACCAAGTGCTTGAAGAAAAGAATTTGCCGGAAATATCGCAAATTAATGTATCCTCAGGATAACATTTTGGAATTTGTCTTTTACATGCTGTTTAGCACTTGCAGAGCCCCATTGAAATCATTTGGCGAACTCAAAAGTACATTGCCTGCAATCCTGTGAACCTCTTTTAGAAATCCTGTCATGTCTTTGCTGTATCCCGACCAGTCAAGGTTTAGCATCTTTGCAGATTTTTGATTAAGATCTGATGCCAACAGCACACATGGTATTATGGTAAATCCTTGGGGCTTTAGCTTGTCCACTATTTTTGTTACCTGGTCTATTGAACTTATGACCTGGGTGACAAAGCCTTTTGGCTGGGCCTCAATTTTTTTGTGAATCTTTTCAAAGTTTGGGCTGCTTGATATGGAAAGATACAGGTCAATTTTTTCTGCAAATCCCTGTTCGTTGAATTGCTTTACGACATCGCTTGGAATCAGTCTTGAATCCTTGGGGCCTGTTGGAGGCGGGTCTCCCTTGACAATCAAAATGCCATTGAGATTCAATAGTATTGCATCGCATACAGTCTGGGTGATAGATGTATGATTTCTGTCTCTCACTCTGACACTTGCAGAAATCTTGATTTTGTCGTTCGAATTTTTGATAAAGAATCCTGCGGTAATAGGAGATATTCTTGGAATGCCAAGTACAGAGTCTGTTACATGTATGCCGTCGCATACCTGGCCTATCTTTGCTGATTTTGCCTTGAATTTTTCTACAGAGGCTTGCAGTTCATCATGAGAAAGTATTCTATCCTGTATCACTTTTGGAGGGTTTAACTCGTAAATTATCGTCATAAAAGAATGTCACGACTACTTGATTATAACCTTTGAAGGCAATTAACTGATGACAAAAACAAAAGAAAATTAATACATTGAATTATGCATCACTTACTGTTGACAACAAAAATTCCGCTTGCTGAATTGATGAAACAAAAGATAGTGCTCTTTGATGGAGCGATGGGCACAGAGATTCAAAAACTAAACCCAAAACCAGAGGACTTTCCAGACGGCAAAGACGGATTCAACGACGGACTTTCTTTTACTAGACCCGACTGGATACGAAACATCCACAGAAATTATCTAAAGGCAGGTGCAGACTGCATCGAGACTAACACATTTGGATCAAACAAGCTCAAGCTGGAAGAATATGGTTATGGTGACAAGACACTAGAGTTTAACAAAAAAATTGCCGAGCTTGCAGTAGATATCACAAAAGAATTTTCTGACAAGCCAAGATATGTAATAGGCTCGATGGGCCCTACTGGTTTTTTGCCAAGCTCAAACGACCCTTCACTTGGGCAAATTCCGCTTGAAAAAATCCGAGAAGCGTTTGAGATTCAAGCAGAAGGCTTGATCCTGGGTGGTGTAGATGCATTGCTAATTGAGACAAGCCAGGATATACTGGAAGTAAAACTTGCAATCGAGGCATCGCACAATGCCATGAAAAAAACAGGAAAAAAAATTCCAATCATTGCAAATGTGACACTTGACAAATATGGAAAGATGCTTCTTGGGACAAATGTCCAAGCTGCATACACCACTGTATCTGAAATGGGAATAGATGCATTTGGGCTGAACTGTTCCACAGGACCTGTAGAGATGACCCCAAGTGTGCAATGGCTCAATGAGCAAGATGATCTTCCTTTGCTTGTAGTACCAAATGCAGGAATGCCAGAGAACCAGGGGGGTAGAGCAGTATACAAAATGACGCCTCAAGACATGGCTGAAGTAATGAGGGATTTTCTGTCTCAATATGGCAGGGTCAGGATAATAGGAGGATGCTGCGGTACCAATGTTGACCATATAGCGCTTTTACGAAAAATAATTGATGAAAAGCAATCAGAAAATAAGCGCTAGGTATTTAGAAAAAGTGATTGAAAGTGACTGTATTGAAAGACAATAGGGTAAGCTCTGCGCTAAAAGCAGTAGAACTGAGGCAGAATCCAGCCCCGCTTATCATAGGTGAGCGACTCAATGCACAAGGATCAAAAAAAGCCAAAGAATGTGTTCTAAGTGATAACTTTGAGGAACTAGTAAAGATAGCAAGGGACCAGGTCGATGACGGAGCCCACTGCCTTGATGTGTGTGTTGCCACAACAGAGCGTGCAGACGAACTTGAATTTATGAGAAAACTTGCAAAACTACTCAGCCTTGAGATAGACGCTCCACTTGTTATAGATTCCACAGAACCCAAAGTAATAGCAGCTGCACTGGAACAAATTCCTGGAAAACCAATAATTAATTCGATTAACCTAGAAGGTGACGGAAATAGATTTCATTTGCTTGCCCCTTTGATGATAAAGTACGGAGTGCCTGCAATTGCGATGTGCATTGGGCCAAAAGGGATGGCAAAGACTCCAAAGGAAAAATTGGAGACAGCGGAGCTATTAGTTGAGACTGGAAAAAAATATGGCCTAAAGGAGGAGCAGTTTATCTTTGACGTACTTACTTTTACGCTAGCTACTGGAGAGGCAGAATTTCTTGATGCTGGAAAAAATACCTTGGAAGGAATTAGTCTGGTCAAAAAGAGATTTCCAAATTCATTTACAACACTTGGACTAAGCAATGTAAGCTTTGGATTGGCACCCAGGGCAAGAAAGATTCTAAATGCAATATTTCTGTACCATGCAGTAAAATCTGGCCTTGATACTGTCATAATAAATCCAAAAGACGTGATTCCGTATACTGAGATTGATCAAAAAGAGAAAGGACTTGCAGAAGACCTGATATTCAACAAGCACCCAAACGCACTTGCAGAGTTTATTGCACACTTTGAGGCCACAAAGGCAACTGCAAGTGTCACTGCAAAGAAAGTTGAGGTGGACCCGTCCTGGCCTGCCGGAAAGCGCTCTAACTTTAGAATAGTAAACAGAATTCGAGATAACATAGAGCGAGACGTTGTCAATGCAATATCTGAAAAGATCTCAGAAAAACATGATCTCAAAGAAAGAGAAGGCTTGCTGGTAATTGATGCACCAAAAGAAGTTACGCACAATGCTGCAATCCAGACGCTAAACGATGACTTGTTGCCTGCCATGAAGGAGGTAGGTGACAAGTTTGGAGCAGGCGAGCTCATACTTCCATTTGTGCTAAAATCTGCAGAATGCATGAAAGCGTCAGTTGCAGAGCTTGAAAAATATCTCTTAAAAGAAGAGGGGACCACCAAAGGAAAATTAGTTTTAGGGACTGTTTACGGTGACGTCCATGACATTGGAAAAAATCTTGTAAAGACAATATTTGAAAATAATGGATATACAGTATACGATTTGGGAAAACAGGTCCCCATGCAAAAGTTTCTTGAAAAGATAGACGAAGTAAAGGCTGATGCAGTGGGACTGTCTGCACTCTTGGTTTCAACTTCAAAGCAGATGCAGTTTTTTGTAGAGCATGCAAGAAAAAACAACATGCAAATTCCTGTACTGTGTGGAGGAGCAGCAATCAACAGCAATTACATAAACAGGATTGCAAAAGACGGTGGCGTATACCAGTCAGGAGTCTTCTACTGCAAGAACATGTTTGATGGGCTCAAGACAATGGATAACCTTGTTTCTCAAGACAGGGAAAAATTTGTCAAGCAGTGGAGAGAGAGAATTGAAAAATGGACAGAGACAGTAGTTGAAAAGGCACCTGAGGGCTCGATAGAACGCAGCGCAATAAAGCCAGTTTCTGCACCAATTCCACCACACATCAACAAGACAATCAGGTTTGAGCCAAAAGATATTGATCTAAATGAGGTTTGGAAGTTTCTTGACAAAAAATCACTCTTTGTCTTGTCATGGGGTGTGAGAGGAAAGTCTGCAAAAGAATCCGAGGCAGAACATGAAGCACTTCTTGAAGAGTGGAAAAAGAAAATTCTTACTGAGAAACTGTTTGAGCCGCGTGCTGTATATGGGTATTTCAAATGCCACGCAAAAAATGAAACCCTGACAGTAGACCACCCAAATGGAGAAAAAATAGCATTCGAGTTTCCGCGCTCATCCCGGGCAAAGCATCTCTGTCTTGCTGACTATTTTGGAGAAGATGACGTGGTAGCTTTTCAAGCAGTGACAGTAGGAGACAAGGTATCTCAGATAATTGAAAAGTGGAACAAGGAAGACCGGTATACTGATGCCTATTACCTGCACGGTATTGCAGTTGAGACTGCAGAGGCAATGGCTGCATGGATAAACCAGAAAATAAGAGATGAACTAAAGATTGGTCAAAAGCGTGGCCTGCGATACAGCTGGGGATACCCAAGCTGTCCTGATGTTGCCCAGCATGCACTTGTATGGAAATTGATAGAACCTACCAAGTCTGGCATGACTCTAACTGAATTAGGCCAGATAGTTCCAGAGCAGTCTACTGCAGCTATAGTAGTACACCATCCTGACGCGGAATACTTTGCATTATGATTATAAAAAGAAAATAACAAACACTTTGTATCAAATTGGAACTAGAAAAAATAAAAAATGCATTGTCGGGGTCAATTAGTGCCCAAGTAGACAGGAGCAAAAAAACAAAGCTTGCTGCAGTACTTGTGATAATCTACGGGAACAAGCCGCATGTAATCATGACAGAGCGTCCAAAGACCATGGACCACCATGCAGGAGAGATATCTTTTCCTGGCGGAAGATGGCAGGAAAGTGACCAAGATCTTTTGTCCACTGCTATAAGGGAGACTGGAGAAGAGTTGGGTGTAGAGATAACCCGGAGCCAGGTCATAGGGCAGCTAAAACCTGTCACAACCCTGAACTCTGGCTTTACAATTTCTCCGTTTATCACAATTCAGGACCAGGTACCTAAAATGAATCCAAACCCTGAGATAGAGTCTATCTTGGAGATTCCGTTGATTCCTCTTTTGAAAACCATGGAAAATGACAAAGACCCGGCACACACATCCATTCAGGAGATGTACACATTCAAATTTGAAAACTATCTGATATGGGGGGCATCTGCAAGAATGCTACATCAGATTTCTGTATTGTTATCATCAAGCGGTTTACTGTGATCTTTCTTAGATTCATTTAAAAAGAGGTCAAGATTTTCAAAATTTCATGGCAGCCAGAAAGTCAACTCCAAGAAAGATCAGACTGATGGGTAAGATAAGACAGAATTCAGCTGTTCCAGCTTGGGTTATTGTACGAACAAAACGTAGAGTGAGAACAAACCCAAAGAGGAGACAATGGCGCAGAACAGATGTGAGGGTTGGTTAGTTGTCAACAGAAACAGTAGAGAGAATATACACAATTAATCTTGGAAAAGTACTGCTTTCTCCAAATAACCGAAGAGCAAAGCGAGCAATCAACATGATACGAGCTTTTGCTACAAAACACATGAAATCTGAAAATGTAAAAATCGAAGAAGAGATTAGTCATATGGTGTGGGAGCGTGGCATTAGACATCCTCCAAGAAAGATTAGAGTAAAGCTATCAAAAGATGACGACGGTAACATTATAGTTTCAAAATATCAAGAAGAGAAGAAAGCAGGCGAAAGCAAATCAAAGAAAGAAGAAAAGAAAGAAGAGAAACCAAAGAAATCTGAAGAAAAGAAAGTCGTCGAAGAAAAACCAAAAGCAGAAGAGAAAAAGGTTGAAGAAAAAATAGTAGAAGAAAAACCAAAGAAGGAAGAAAAGAAAACCGAAGAAAAGAAAGTCGTCGAAGAAAAACCAAAAGCTGAAGAGAAACCAAAATCTGAGGAAAAGAAAGCAGAAGAAAAGCCAAAGAAAGAAAAATCTGAAGAAAAGAAATCTACAGAATCAAAACCAAAGAAAGCAAAAGAGTAAATTTATTCTATTTGTTCTAGTTCCAAATCTATCTTTACGCTAGAGTCTGGTTCGTCCCAGTCTAACATGTTTTCTTTTGGAACAATTCCTAGAGGATCGTATTTGTCAAAACGAGTCTCGCCTTCAATTGAGGTAAGCATTACAACTTTGGATTTCTCGCCGTTTGTAACAGACATGCTGACTCGAGTGCTGTCGTTGCTAAATATGCCGCTTACAGTACTCACCATTGAATTTAGAACGCCGATTGGAACCTTGTTGCCGCCAACAACATAGAGCAATGCACTCTTGATGCTATTTGGAGGTGCGTCTTCGTATAACATTTTGATTGAATCTCTAAGCGATGTCTCTACATCTGAAATGTCTTTGCTTGTAGAAAGAATGTTTGTACTAAGTGGCAAAGATGAATTCTTTAGCGTGGAAACAACATGCATCAAAGCAGCGTTTGTGATTGTATTGCAAGAGTCAGGTGTAAGGTCTGGATTGCTGTCAAGCAATGCATCGTTGTCTATGATCACTGTGCAATCTGAATTTGCCTTTAGGCGCTTTAGTGAAACACCTGAAAAGAAAATCCTGTCTTTTTCAAACTTGAATGGCATGATTCCAAATGAAATGATGCTTTTGCCCATCTCTTTGCCAATTTGGGATACAACTGGAGCCAGTGCAGCACCAGATTTTCCAGCCAGGTTGGCCATTATGATTATAGTGGAATAAGACTCTAGTTTTTCAGCAATTGAACTTCGTATTCCTAGAGACATGCCTCTGATAAGATATGCAGAAGGATTGAGGATTGGATTGGTATTTATCAAAATCTTGGAAGCTTCGTGGTTCAGGTCTTTTGGGTCATGGCTTACTAGTAGCATATCGCATCCAAGTTCTCCTTTTATGTTTGTAGCAAGTCTACAGCCTGCTCCTCCAAGTCCTACAACTAGGATTGGCTCTTGCATCTGAAATTCCATGACTCTCTCTTGCTTACGAAAATGATTAAAAAACTTTGTTGCTTAGTTTTGATCCAAGTTTCGATCTAAAAAATTTAGCTCGTAATCTGTCCGTATAATCCATGTTTTGTCGCATCCGTTATCTTTACAACTGATTTCTGGCCAATCTTGACCTTGTCATCGACCATCACTGGTTTGTATGCATAGTTGCGACCCTTTACGGTGCCGTCTGAGCTTTCATCAAACAAGACATCGCCTTTCCAGCCAATCCATTCCTGGTTTCTCTCATGAAATATCTTGTTTGCCATCTCAAAAACAATCTTGCTTCGTCTCATTATCTCTGAAACCTCAATTTGGTTCATCTTTGCTGCATCTGTTCCAGGCCTTGCGCTGTATCTTGAGAGATTTATGATGTCAGGTCGAGTCTCTCGTATGATATCTAACGTTTGCTCAAAGTCGCCTTCAGTCTCTGTTGGAAATCCTACAATAATGTCTGTGGAAACTGTAAATTTTTCAAATTTTTTCCTGAAAATGTCGCTTGCCTTCCTAAAGACTTCGGCTGTATGGCCTCGCTTCATGTCTTTGAGCACCTTGTTGCTGCCGCTTTGAACTGGAATGTGTAGAAACTTGAAGACTTTGGGGCTTTCAAATGACTTGAGCAAGCCGTCTCGTATCCTTGGCATATACATAGGGTTCATCATGCCTACGCGAATCATGAAGTCTTGTTCTATCTCAGATACCGAATTGACTAGGCCTGGGAGGTCGGTTCCTATATCAAATCCATAGCAGCCGTTGTCAGTTGAAGTCAGCCACACCTCTTTGCATCCTTCGTCGATCTCTTGCCTTACTTGCCTTACAATGTCCCCAATCCTAAAACTTTGAAGCTCGCCCTTTGCTAGCTTTGTCTGACAAAATGTACATTCACTCATGCATCCGCTAGCAATCTCAACTATTCCGACTACAGGATTTAGGCGTACCTTGGGAAGGCCCACCTTTGATATGTCGGAATCTTCAAGCTCGATTCTTTTTTGGCCCTTTAGAGTAAAGTCAATAATCTCCAAAGTCTTCCCAATAGAATTTGGGCCAAGAAGGCTTGCCTTTGGGCTAAACTTTTCTACTGTTACCGTTTCCGCTTTTGGTAAACAGCCTGCAACTACAAGCGGCTTGCTTTTTAACTGCTTTATTCTGTGAACCATCTTGTTTGCAGTTGCGTCCTTGACAGAACACGTCACAATCACGTTAAGATCTGCATCAGATGGGTCATCTGCAAGTGTATGTCCGCCATTTACTACAAGCCCTGTAATCATCTCAGAGTCTGCAAAACTTGCAGAACATCCGTATGCCTCAACCCATATCTTTGCCATACTATCCCAATAATGAATTGACTTCTTTCTCACTCATTAGGCCCTTTGAGACCACAAGCTGTCGTATGGTCTTTCCTGTCTTGAGTGATTCTTTGTAAAGGTCTGCAGAAACTAGGTAACCAAGCTTTGGTGCTAGCAATGTAACTATCACAGGGCTATTCTCAATATACTGGCGAAGCTTTTGCTTGTTTGCACTAAGTCCTTCAACCAAATTTTTTGAAAATATCGGCACAAAGTTCTTGAGCATATCTGTTGATTCAAGCACTGCCTTTAGCATTACAGGCAGCATCACATTTAGCTCAAACTGGCCTGATTGAGCTGCCAATGCAACAGTAGTGTCATTTCCTATGATGTTAAAGCAAATCATGTTCATGCATTCTGCAAGAGATGGATTGACTTTGCCTGGCATTATAGAAGAGCCTGCATGAACTGCAGGTATGCCAAGCTCTGATAGGCCTGCAACAGGACCTGATGCCATCAATCTGATATCATTTGAAAATCGCCCAAGTTCGAGTGCTAGGTTTCTCAAAGTCGATGAAACATTTGCTACTGCAAACCTGCTTTGCAATCCATATTGCATATCAGGCTCTGGCTTGAGCGGAAGTTTTGAAATCTTTGCGAGCTCTGCTATGACAATAGTCCTGTATCCCTTTGGTGTGTTTGCGCCAGTTCCTACTGCAGTGCCTCCAAGGGCAATGTGCTCAAGTTCCTTTTGTGCTGCAAAAACTGCATCCCGTGCTTTTGCAATGGCAGTCACATATGCAGAAAACTCTCCACCTAGAGTCACAGGAAGTGCATCCATTAGGTGTGTTCTGCCTATTTTTTTATAACCTGAAAACTCTTTTGCTTTTTTTGATATTGTTTTTATTAATTCATCAAGTACGGGAATGACTTGTTTTATGTTGAAAAGAATTGCAAGATGCATGGCAGTAGGAAATGTATCGTTGCTTGATTGCGACATGTTGACATGATCATTTGAATGTAAAACTTTGTCGTCTCCTTTCTTTTCTCCAAGAATTTCCAAAGCAATGTTGGCAATGACTTCGTTAGTATTCATGTTAAAAGCAGTACCGGCGCCAGAATTGATTGGCTCTACAAGAAATTGGTCAAGAAACTTTCCTGATAAAATTCTGTCACATGCTTTGACAATTGCATTTCCGCGCTTTGTGTTTATTGCCTTTGTCTTCATGTTGGCAACAGCGGCTGATCTTTTTATCATAACAAAAGCCATTATCAAATTGATGTGGGGCCTAAGACCTGTTACGTGGTATTGTTTGATTGCTCTTGAAGTAAACGCACCATAGTATGCATCTGCTGGAATCTTTACCTCCCCTAGAGAATCTCTCTCTGTTCTGTACTCCACGTGCACCATACAAATAAAATTCCTAATATTCATTCGCTTTTGAAAAATTACAAAAATATCTCAAGTATTGACAGAACTTTCACTAATTTTAGTGGCAAAACCCAATAGGTTAATATACTTATAAAAAAGATTCGAGATGATGAATAAACGATACAGCATACTGTCTATTGTTGCAGTAGCATCGATAGTCGGCATTCTGTTCGGTAGCACATATTCAAACACACAGGTAGTAGCTG
>DATFDB010000037.1:0-18311 GCA_035252445.1 Nitrosotalea sp.
GGCTCGCCGCGATACCAATTTGTCCGCAATTGTGGAAATAATTTTGGCCTTTGCCTGTCCTTTTGCAAGAATGATGTATCCAGACCTGACATACGGTCTTTTTGGAAATCTTACTTGGTCGTTGGTTTCTGTCGGATCAAAGCCTGCTGCCTTGGCAGCATCTATCAATTCTTTTAGTGAAGGATCGAAAACACTTTTTTCGCGGGAAACACGTCGTCCCATTTTTTTTGGAAGTGTCTTGTTGAAATAATCAAGCCAGACTACGACATGTTCGTAATCCTTCATTTTGTAATCACTTTATCAAAACTGCATTAACTGCGCCGTCTTGGCCAGGTCTTGAAACTACTTTGCACTGCCCGTTTTCAGTTTCTAAAATTGCGCCCTTTGAAATTACACCACGTCTTTCATAATCACTGCTTGCAGGATTTTTCAAAACTTTTATGATCTTGACTCTTTTTACTTTGCCATCTGGGATAGACAAGTTTACAAAATCTGTAGTCTTGAGTGAAGTCTTGGAATTTTTGCCACGAACTTTTCTTGTAATAGTTACATGTGGGCCTGGTATTGCTTCGACTGAATATCTGTCGATTTCATACTTTCTTCTAGTTCTAAGAGGATATCTTCTGCCCCCTGTTATCTTACTTGTAGCAAGATTTTCTACGGACTTCTTCATAAGCAGACGATAAAGTAACTCTAATTTATACCATCTAGAACAGTTGGCTTTTTTTATTGCTATTGTGTTGGTTGTGTAATTGTTTCTGCTGTCTGTTCTGGTTTTGGCGCGGTATCTTGGGTTCCATGGCTTGGAGATCTGACTTTGGTGAAAAGTTTCTGCTTTAACAAATCCTTGTCTCCCTGTATTCCAAAGTATTTTTGGAACTTTTCTGTCGTGTTGTATATCTTGAGCCTTCCAACATTTTGGTGTTCAATGTATGCAAGCTGTTCTAGCAGTTTGAGATGCAAGTATACTCCGGAGCCTCTTACTTCTACAAGTCTTTTTGAAGATATAGGCTGCATGTATGCGATGTAAGATAATGTTTTCAGGGTGGCAGTTGGAAGCAATGGCTTTGATGCATATTTTCGTATTACTGTATTGTACTCTGGTTTTAGCTGAAACACATACGAGCCATCGGGAAGTGCCGCAATCTCAAGTGCCCTAAATGCGGATTTTGTCTTTTTGACAATACCTGTCATGAGGGTAAGGGTCTTGGTTCTAGACTCGGTGCCTGAGGCCTTTATCAATTCCTCAATTGTAAGTGGTCTTCCTGCAGAATAAAGGGCAGCCTCTAGCCTTGCTATTGCCTCATCGTCTTCTATCTTACCCATTTATACAAAAAGGAGGCTCGACGATACTTAAATGAAATTCCTACTGACAGTTGATCTGCTTGTAAACTTCTACTTTGCTGCAATTGAGACGATAATGTCATCTTCCGTCTGTTCTAGATCAACTTTGAGGTCTCTTGCCAAAAAGAGAATTGCAAAAAAGCACCTTACCAAATCTATCAGTTCCAGCCCTGAGGTGATATTCTTAAAGGAACCAGACCCTGTTGGTCTAATCTTGTTCATTATTAGCTCCTCATATTGGCCAATTATCTTCTCAAGTGAGATGAAATAGTCATCAAAGTTTGGTACCTGGACGGGCTCAAACTCCATCTGCCTGCGGCTTGAACGTGGGTTCGCTATAGTTCCAATTAGGTTCTCAAGCACAGAAAGCAACTCGTCTAGCGTGACAGGGTATGTGGACTCGTGCCTGTATGGCATGTTTATTATCTCTATATCGACATCTTCCCTCTGGCTGAGCGGCTTTTTCTCCATGGCTGCTTTTTGCAGGGCAAAAATGCTTTCAACCTTCATCCTGTGAATCATCGCTGAAGAGAGTGCCGCAATTCCTGCTACTCTGAGATCTTTCTTGTCTGTCTGGTTTAGAATGGTGATTAGCATCTCAAGTATGCGTGTAATGTCAATGCTCCAGACATCTTTTTTTGATATGTCAAGAGGTGTAAAAAGAATGTTAACCGGTGGTTGGGCAATCCCAGTGCTGCTATTTTCCTCAGTCACTAGTTACAATCTTCTGATTCTTTATAATATCTGTTTGATTTGCTCTTTTGATTGCCCAAGTCAAGAATTTCATCGTGGTGGAACCCAACTCAAAAAATATAATCTTGTATACTCTTACTCAAGTGTGGATAAAGAACATGAAAAGTTTGACCTAGCTTGTACGTACCTAAAAAACGATCAAAATATCTCGGCTCATAACCTCTTCATGGATCTAGCACAAAAAGAGATGAAGCAGGGAAATTTCAAGGCTGGCGTGTATCTTATTCTTGCTTCAGAATGCAAGTCAAAGCAAGGAAAGGACAACAAAGAGGAACTTGACTTGGCTGCAAAGCACTATCTCAAAATGGCAAAAAAGGACGGTACAAATTCGCCCTATGCGTACCAGTGTGCCGCAAGATGTTTTCTAAAGTTGGGGCAGGTTGACAGGGCAATGAAAATATCCGAGGAGGCTAAAAAATTCATGCCGAAGATCGCCGAGGATAAACGACCTATTGTAATAGTGGATGACAGTCCTGCAATCCTACTACGGTTGGAAAACTATCTCGAACAACTTGGATACAAAGACATCAAAAAAGCAAACAATGGAAAGAGTGCTCTAGCACTTGTCACAAAACTAATCGATGACTTGCAAAACCCCGTAATACTGCTTGACATGAAGATGCCTGATATAACAGGAGATGCTGTAGCAAAGAAATTGCTTGAGAAAAAGCCTGACTTGTCAATAATATTGATAACTGCAGATGAGAAAAGCGATCCTAAAGTACGCAAAACAATTGGATTTGGGTCTGCTGCATTTATCCAAAAACCATTTACATTAAATGAATTGAAAAATGCACTTGATACGACAGAGCAGAATAGTATTACGTAAGAAGTACAAGTGACATGTTCAAGAGATTGACATCTTTCATCTGAAAGGCACTTATCCTGTAATCAGAAACTTGGTCAGAGAATTTTTCGATTATCTTTGATGTGGGATTTTTCTCTGCAACATCAAGTCTCATTACAACTAACATGTTCCAATCTCCATCAAGGGTTGCAACAAAAAGATAATTTGGAAAAGTTTTTGCAAAATCTTTTATCGAATCAATCTGTGTTGTAATGGAACGTGTAATCTTTAATTTCAAAAACAATGCTTCAAACTCGTCTGTAGCGGAAACGCCGCTGAGGACTGCCTTGTATCCTTTTATGATGCCGCTCTTTTCAAGTCGTTCAATTCTTTTTCTGATTGTTCTGTCAGAAACATCTACACTTGAATTCCTAAGCTCTGCAGCAATTTCTTTTGAAGGGGTTCTTGCATTCTTGTTTAAAATTCCAATTATTTTCTGGTCAATCTCGTCAAGCGCAGACCAGCCAGAATCTTCAGACATCGCTAGTATTGTAAACCCATACTTTTTGAATTTTATGATGGTCCCACGCGCAGGATTTGAACTTGCGACACTCCGGTTTCTGTAAGCCTGATAGGCTGATGACGGTCAGCCGAGAGCCAACCACTACAGCCGGAAGCTCTACCAGGCTGAGCTAGCGTGGGACTTGAATCTCATCCAGTTGTTCGTTTTAAATAATTATCGTTCGCAAAAATACTGGAATATTCCTCCAAAATGGTAAATAGATCGCAGAAATTTTGGCTCGACCAAACTACATATAAGAAAGCAGATTGATCCCGATCACGTGTCTGGTCCGGGGATAATGGGGGGAGGATATGTATGTGCACCATATTTGCATAACCAACCATCTTCAAAACTCAAAGAATCACTTGAAAAATCGGAGTATGTCGATGACATGTATTTTGTCACTGCTACGTTTTCAGAAGACGGCAGCGCATATTTTCCGTCACGTACAAACACGTACCTGCTTGCAAGATTTAAAGAAAAACAGCCCACCATGGACGAGGTTGACAAATACAAGCAGGAACAACCTGTATTTGTATTCTCAAAATATGACGAATTCTTTGAGCGATTCAACGAACGCAAGCTCAACCTTGTTTCCGTTTACTACCTTGATCATGGACATTCGGAATCTGATCTAAACGATCTCGCAATCATTGTGGCAAAACGTAATAGGATAAGACGTGCAGAATGTGGAACTTTACACACATCCTCTACTGAAACTCCAAAATTTACTTTTCCATACGGAGACAATATGGTTGTCTTTGAAGTCTCAAGTGATAATACACATCAGAGCGACAACAAGTATTGTGAAAAGACAAGAAAGGAAGTTGCAAGAAAAGGAATACGACTGACCAACCTGTTGAATCTTTCTGTCATAGAAAAAATAAAATAAAAAAGTTATATACTCTGCCAAATTCTGTTTGTGTGATGAGTAAGCCTTCTGAACTTGGTGCACTGAAGATTGGATCTTACATTTTGTTGCCTGTTGACAGCCCAAACCAAGAGCCGTGCAAAATAGTAGAATATGATACAAGTAAACCCGGAAAGCACGGAGCAGCCAAGGCAAGAATTGTTGCAGTTGGCATATTTGACAAGAAAAAATACCCGCATGTCTCTCCAGTGAGTGCACAGGTGCAGGTGCCTCTAATTGACAAGAGGGTAGGCTCTGTAATATCAAAGACTGATTCTATCGTTCAGGTCATGGATTCTGAAAGCTTTGAGGTTTTTGATGTATCACAGATAGAAGACGAAGTAAAGGACAAGGTTGCACAAGGACAAGACGTTGAATACTGGAAAGTCATGGATAGAACTATTATAGTCCGAATCAAAAGCTAGATTCGGATGCTGATGATGAAGAGAAAAGCCAACTGAACTTATGATGACGATTATGAGTAATTGAAGCATCCAAGGCTTTCTCTATGGAAAAGTTATACCTGATGACATTGTTATACAACATGTGAAAGGTCTATGCCATGTGTGTCTTGCATCTAATGTAGAAATTACGCTAAAGGGGAATTTGGCACTGTGCAATGACTGTCAAAGCAAAGTAGCCACATTGGAAAAAAATTAATTCAAACAGTAGCCAACAACAATTCTAATTGAAACTTGCAGCACTTTACTCCGGAGGAAAAGACAGTACCTTTGCAGTATACAAGGCAAAATCTGAAGGGCATACCATAGCATGTCTAGTAACAATATTTCCAAAATCTGAGGAAAGCCACCTTTTACATCATCCAAACATTGCCATGACAAGGCTTCAGGCAAAATCACTTGACATTCCTCAAATTTCTGTCAGCGTAGACTCTGACAAGACAGAGATAGAATTGGATGAACTAAAAAAGGCACTGGAAACTGCAAAGGAAAAGTTTGGAATAGAGGGAGTGGTTCACGGGGGAATCCGCAGTGTATTCCAAAAAAAACATTTTGAAGCAGCATGTTCCAGCTTGGGTCTTGGAATAGTTGCACCTATTTGGAATGTAGATGAGAAAAACTATTTGCGCGAACTTGTAAAGTCTGGATTTTGTTTTATTGTTACAAGCGTGACATCACAAGGACTCGATGACTCTTGGCTTGGAAAAGAAATTTCAGCAGACGATGTGGAAAAATTAATTGCGATATCGTCAAAATTTGGTTCTAATGCATCATTTGAGGGAGGGGAGGCAGAAACATTTGTGATTGGGTGTCCATTATTTTCTGGACACATCAAGATAATAAAATCTCGAAAGACTTGGGATGGATATAGAGGAAGGTTTGAAATAACCGAAGCTGTTTTGGAAGATTAATGCTAGACAGTCTCAAGACAGGGCTTAGGGCTGCACTCAAAAAAATAGTAAACTCATCTGCTATAGATGAGGCTCTCATCAAGGAACTTTCAAAAGATATCCAGAGGGCACTTTTACAATCAGACGTAAACGTAAAACTTGTTTTTCAAATCACTAAAAATCTGGAAGAGCGTTCCCTAAAGGAAACCCCACCTCCAGGACTGTCAAGAAAGGATCACATTGTAAAAATTTTGTACGATGAACTATCAAAATTACTTGGAACAGAAAATGAATATTCTTTCCAGCCTGGAAAGATGAATCATGTGTTGATGCTTGGAATTCAGGGCAGCGGCAAGACTACAATAACTTCAAAGCTTGCAAAATATCTCACAAAACAGGGATACAGGGTGTGTGTCATAGGCGCAGACACTTACAGGCCTGGAGCACTGACGCAGCTTAAGACAATGTGTGAAAAGGCAAACGTCGAAGTCTACGGCGAGGAGGGAAACAAAGACTCACCTACAATTGTAAAAAATGGGCTGAAACATTTTGAGGGGAAAAATTTTGATATTGTACTGATTGATACTGCTGGACGGCACAAAGAAGAAAAAGATCTCTTAGACGAGATGACTCAAATCAGCAAGGTTGCAAATCCTGACTTGGCTCTGCTTGTAATTGATGGTACGATAGGTCAACAATGCTATGGACAAGCAGAAGCGTTTCACAAAATTGTTCCAGTAGGAGGTATAATCATAACAAAACTTGATTCGAGCGCAAAGGGAGGAGGAGCGTTGGCTGCAGCAGCTGCTACAGGAGCAAGAATAATGTACATTGGAACGGGCGAGCGAATTGATGATTTAGAAAAGTTTTCGCCTACTAGATTTGTAGGGCGCATGCTTGGCATGGGAGACATTCAGGCTCTGCTTGATATGGCAAAAAGGCTCGAGACTGAAGGAAACGAGGAGAGACTCAAACGCATATCTCACGGAAAGATGAACATGGAAGACTTTTACTTTCAGATTGAAGAGGCGACAAAAGCTGGAGGTCTCAGAAGCATAATGGAAAACATGCCCGGATTTTCTGGAATGGTAAAAGAAGACCAACTTGACCAGCAGGAAGAACGCATGGAAAGGTGGAGGTATGTCATACAGTCAATGACAAAAGAGGAAAAGGCAGACCCTGATCTGATAAATGCATCACGTGTAAAGAGAATCGCACGTGGTTCTGGCTGGCCAGAACATGAGGTAAAAGAATTATTGAAGGCATACAAGAACTCAAAGACCATGATGAAGGCGTCCAAGGGACGACAGATGCAGGGAATGCTGCGCAAGATGGGCCTTGGATAGAAATTCTATACTGATAACGTATGGGTAAAACCCTGGCTTTTGTATAGCCGCTTTCCAAGATAAAATGCGCCAGTGATAACTGCCATCTCGATAGGCGCGAAGCACCATAGACAGACTAGGAGGATCTTTTTCCTTCGTGGTGGCATGTTCATAATCTGTCTGTACCATTGTGATACATACTTCATTTCTTAAACCAGGATGGGTTGCACTATCTCTTAAGGTTATATGCTCATTCAGGCAAGAAAGATCGGGCTTTTGCAGATAACCCTTTCTTGAAACTTATTCCCGATAAGATAAACCATTTAGGGTTTACATGACGATTTACCATATCGGGAACGACAACTGTATTGAAACGAAATTAATTAGATTTTCTGAACTTCAATGACATAAAATTTCATCATGTCTGTAATCAATATACAAATTTGACATCAGTCAGAGGCCTTTCTTTTTTTACGTGAGAATCCTCTTTGTCTTAGGAAACGCAGAAGCGCAACATCATCGTTCTTTTTTATCTGGGAAGACACTATGGAACTTGTAAGCTTTGAAGTGATTGGTTCAAAAGGCATAAGGACTTCTCTTAAGCTCTGTAGATCTGTTTCTACCACCTTGAAATAATACTCTTGGTTGCCTATTGTAGAATATGCCTCCGTAACACGCGGTTCCTTTCTGATGTATTCGTGTAATCTTGCAAGATCTTTTTCCCCAAGACCTGTTTCGGCTCCAACATATGTGACAATTCCAAGCCCTAGTCTTGACCAGTCTACCTCTACCTTGTTTCTGAGCACTCCTTTTTCTTTCATATCATTTACCCTTTTTGCAATTGTTCTCTGATCAACTTTCAATGATTGTGCGAGCTGTTTGAATGGAACATCTGCGTCACCTGACATGTGTTCTAATATCATCAAGTCTAGCTCGTCAGGTACAAACGAGGGTTCTTTCATTGCTTATTTTATGTAATCAAGTTGCATATTAAGTATAAGATTACGTATCTAAATTACCATAATATCTATATTCATGTATTTTGATGACTAGGCTGAATAGCATGACAATTAAGTGCTTGGGAGGATTAGCAAAAGCAATGGCAGTAATACCAATTCAACACCCACACTTGAAAGAAAGGACATAAGTGACCTATGTGGACATTGTAATACTTTTAGTTGCAATAGCAGGAACGCTTGGCCTTGCTGTTATTTTTGGACGATATATGGCAAGAATGATCGTTTATGAAAAAAGACCACTTGAAAAGACATTGGGTAGAATAGAGGACGGGTTCTATCGTATTATTGGTGTAGACAAGTATGAACAAATGACATGGAAGCAGTATTTTCTAGCACTAGTAGTAACTAATGCCATTGCAGCAGGCTTTTTGATGGCAGTTCTTCTTTATCAAAACAGCCTGCCTTTATCGCCAAAACCTGGCCTGTCATTTGATCTTGCATTTAACACTGCGGCCTCGTTTGTCACAAATACTAATTTGCAACATTACGCAGGTGATCAACAACTATCAAACTTCTCGCAGATGGTCGGATTAATTTTTATGATGTTTGTAGCCCCCGCATCTGGAATTGCCTCTTGTTTTGCGTTTGTCAGAGCATTCATAAGAAAAGAGTTCGGTCTGGGGAATTTTTATGTTGATTTTACAAGAATTATAATTACACTTTTGTTGCCAATTGCATTTTTCTCTGCACTTTTATTGTTGTTTCTTGGAGTCCCACAAACTTTGGACTCTACAATAACTGTGGGCAATCTTCAGGGCGGAAATCAAACAATTACCATAGGGCCTGTTGCCTCACTTGAATCAATAAAGGAACTTGGGAGCAATGGTGGTGGATTCTTTGGAGCAAACTCTGCACATCCGTTTGAGAACCCAAGTGGTCTTTCAAACGTATTTGAGATTATCCTGATGCTGGTTATTCCATTCTCACTGCCAATAGCTTATGCGCATCTTCTTGGTAAGGGACGAGGAATCTCAATTCTTGCAGCCATGCTGATTGGCTTTGGTGTAATGCTAATCATAGGTCTAACACAGGCAAGCGGTCCTACAGGTTTAGAAACAAGGTTTGGAAACTTTGGTACCACTTTATTCATTGAAACCTCACTTTCAACAAACACAGGCGCAGCAAATGCTGCACTTTCGGGACTATCTCCAAATGCAATCATAGGGGGGTATCTAGGCATGTTTGTCCAAGCAATTCCAGGAGCAGATGGAACTGGCATGATGACTATGATAATCTTCATTATTCTCACTTTATTTCTAGTGGGTCTCATGGTTGGAAAGACGCCAGAATTTATGAGCATGAAGATAAATCCCAGAGATGTAAAACTTGCAGCATTTGTATTTTTGATTCACCCTGCACTCATACTCATACCAACAGTTGTTGCATACACTTCAGAAAATGCACAGGCTATACTTGGAACACCGACAACTCCTGCAACATTCAACCAAGTTTTGTATGAATATACATCTGCAGCTGCAAACAACGGTTCAGATTATCTAGGCACCTCTGCAAACACTCCGTTTTGGAATTGGTCTACTGCATGGATAATGTTAATCGGTCGTTATGCTCCAATAGGGCTGATGCTTGCAATAGCAGGCTCATTTACAACTAGAGATAGAAAAGCAATAGTTGAACCCATCAAAACATCGGGTCCACTCTTTGTAGGCGTTCTATCGGTTATGGTATTTATCTTGACAGCCCTGACATTCTTTCCGTTCTTGGCAATGGGACCATTTTCAATGTAGATGATAGGATCATGACAACAACAATCAAACAATCAATACTTGATGCAAGAATACTTCAAGATTCAATGATCAAGCTTGACCCAAGATATCTTGCCAAAAAAAGCCCAGTGATGTTTGCAGTTGAGGTTGGATTCTTCTTAGTGTTTGGAATCGCTTTGTTGCAAAACCCATCATCAGAATTTGTAAATGAAAACAGTACTTTCTACTTTGAGTCAGCAATAATTCTAATTGTGACAGTCTGGTTTGCTACCTATTCGGAGTCTCTCTCAGAGGCTCAGGCAAGAGCAAAGGTTGATTCACTCAGGAACCTTGAGAAAGAAGTTCAAGCAAAAAAGATAGTTGATGGGAAGGAGGTTGCTGTTGCTTCTACTGCCCTGAAAATGGGAGACAGGGTAAGAGTATATGCCGGTGAAATAATTCCAAGGGATGGCATCATCGTAGACGGAAAGGCATTCATAGATGAATCTATGATGACAGGAGAATCAAACCCTGTTTTCAAGGAAAAAGACAATCCTGTGTTGGGAGGTACAAAGGTTGCAAATGATAACATCGTAGTTGAGATCACTGCGGAGGCTGGTAAGAGCTTTCTTGATGAGATGGTCGGTTTAATTGAGAGTGCAACAAGACCCAAGACAAAAAATGAAATTGCTTTAACCATATTGCTTGCAGGTCTTTCATTAATTTTCATAGTTGTAGTTGGAACGATGCTGTTCTTTGGATATTACTTGAGATATCACATGGATGTTTCAGTACTTCTTGCATTGCTTGTAGCACTGATGCCAACTACAATAGGAGCACTGCTACCAGCAATCGGTATTGCAGGAATTAACAGACTGGCACGAGACAACATTATAGTAAAATCAGGAAAAGGAGTAGAGGCAGCAGGCGATTGCGATGTTCTAATCTTGGACAAGACAGGGACAATTACTGAAGGAGCTCGCCGCGCTATCGCATTTATTCCAATGGAGAAATTTACAGAACAAGACATTGTTGAAGCAGCTTATGCTGCATCTTTTCATGATTCCACACACGAAGGAAAATCCATAATCGAGCTTGCAAATGAGAAAAAAATTGAGCCTCCATTTATGATGGAAGTTTTAGCATCAAAACCAATTGATTTTAGCTCAGAAACACGTTACAGTGGAATTGAGTTATCCCAAAAGAAAAAATCAGTCACATCAAAAGAGTCGCTTTCAAAGGTATCAGGAGAAACAAGGACTAGAGTTTCTGCCAGGGTGGAAGAACTAGAAGAGTCTAACATGCAAGTAAGAATTCTCAAAGGCTCTATAGAGGCTATCTTGAAGATTGCTCCAAATGTAAATGAACCAGAATTGAGATGGAAGGCACAAGAAATATCAAAGACTGGAGGTACGCCACTTGCAGTTTCAATAAATGACCAAATAATAGGACTTGTCTCGCTAAAAGATAATCTAAAAAAAGACATCCGGGAAAAACTTGACGAAGTTCACGTATCAGGAATAAATACCGTTATGATTACAGGTGATAATTTACTTACCGCCCAGATTATAGCAAAAGAAGCAAACATTGATCAAGTGATAGCTGATGCAAGACCCACTGACAAGCTAAACAGAGTAGTAGAGGAACAAGTAAAAGGACACGTTGTAGGCATGATTGGAGATGGTACTAACGACGCTCCGGCACTTGCAAAAGCTGATGTTGGACTTGCAATGAACCGTGGAACCGCAGCTGCAAGAGAGGCTGCAAACATGGTAGACCTTGACTCTGACCCTGCAAAGATACTCAGAGTAGTAAAGCTTGGAAAGCAACTACTCATGACTCGTGGTGCAATCACTACGTTTTCCATTGCAAACGATGTGGCAAAGTATTTTGCAATTCTCCCTGCCATGTTCTCAAAAGTAAATCCAAAAATGGAGATGCTCAATTTAATGCAACTTCATAGTCCTGAAAGTGCAGTACTTTCTACGTTGATATTCAATGCAATAATAATTCCAATATTGATACCGCTATCGCTCAAGGGCGTCAAATACAAGCCAGAACTACCTCAGAAGACATTTATCAAAAATATGATGATATATGGAGTTGGAGGGGTACTACTTCCATTTGCTGGCATCAAGGCAATAGACTTGGCCGTGTCGCTCTTTTGGAGATGATGTAAGAGATGCGAACTTTGAAGAGCAAAGTGTTTTCACCTTCGATTAGAATCATCATACTGATGATTATTACAACAGGTGTTGCATATCCGCTTCTTGTAACTGCGATTGGACAAACAGCACTTCCCTACCAATCAAATGGTAGCCAAGTTGTACTTGATGGAAAGGTAGTAGGCTCTGAATTAATAGCTCAAAGTTTTGACTCGCCGAAGTTTTTCCACCCGAGAAACTCTACAGACAGTGGTTCTGGAGTAGACCCTGACATTACTCCTGACAATGCACTTTCACAAATTCCTAGAATAAGCAAAGCAACCGGAATTCCAGCCAATGCTCTGAAGACACTGGTTGAGCTTGACATTGAGAGAAACAAGGACGCAAATGGATTGCTCTTTGCACCATACTATGTCAGAGTGTTGAATATTGATGTAGAGCTCGTAAAGCAGTATCCTGAAGTCTACTCGCAAGGGGTTTCATCTCAGGGGGGGCAATGATCATGGACGGCATACTTGTAGCGTTTGTGACCGCCTTGGCAGCATCCGGGATAGTATTGATGTGGTCTCTTCTACGTGCTGAAAAGTAACCTGATATTGTAAAAACTCTGGAAAAAGCAATTAAACTAGTTTTACATAAGACTATGCATTGAATAGCTACCAATGTTATCAGATATTGGGCCTGCAAGAAGGTGCATCAATGAAGGATGTAAAATCGGCGTACCGAAAGATGGCTCTAAAATATCATCCTGATAAGAACAGCACAGACCAGGATGGGAAAAAATTCAAGACAATATCTGAAGCCTATCAGACCTTGAGAACTAGTTACAAGAAGAGCATTGGTGCAAGCTCAAACCACAAGTACGAAGAGAAAAGCTCTGGCAAAAAACATGATTTTAACTCAAGGAAAAATTCTTGGGGTGCAACAGACTCTGACAAGACTCCGTATGAAGACTGGACAAAGCATACAAGGTATGCCGAGAATGCATACAAGGATTTTTGGAAACAATATGAACAAGCATTCTGGGACTACTACGAAAGGGTAAGGGCAGAAGTAAATGTAGACACAGAACCCATTCAAGTAGAGCAACAGATTCCTGTATCCGTAAAAGTTGATCCAGAAAGATGCATTGCGTGCTGCAGCTGTGAAACTATAGCCCCTAAAGTATTTCATGTGGAAAAAAATGTACGTGTTAATCCAAAATCTAGAGTAATCAACGAAGAAGGTGCAAAATCACAAAAGATTCTTGACGCTGCACATACCTGCCCCACAAAGGCAATCAGTGTAACACATAAGGAAACACAACAAAAACTGTATCCGTACTAGAAAACAGAACCATAATACGTGCTACATTTACGAATAACCCAGTGGATAAGAAAAAACTAGCCCTAGTCATGGAACACACAAAGGGAATTCTAAAAGAGCATCCTCTTTGCGATAACTGTCTTGGTAGGATGTTTGCAGGAAAACTAGGGGTTTTGTCACACAAAAGGCTTGGGCACAAGATAAGGGGAAAACTAAAGCAAAAACAACCTTCTGCATGCTATATCTGCAAAAACCTCATGTCAAACCTTGATTTGCACGTACGAAAAATGATTGAAATATCAAAGGAGTACCAGTTTTCCACGTTTCTAATTGGTGCAATACTGCAACCGTCTATACATGACAGAGATGATGTGATACGCTCCAAGTTCAAACTGCGTGGCATAACAAGCATAAAAAGTGATGTAACGCGAGAGCTTGGGAAATCATTTTCAAGGAGAACACGAACTGTAGTAGATTACCAAAATCCCGACTTGGTGTTTACAATTGATTTCAAAAAAGACTATTGCGAAATAAAACCAAAAGCCCTTTTGTTACAGGCAAGATACACAAAAGACGTCAGAGGTCTTCCACAAAAACAAAAACCGTGTGACCAGTGTGAAGGAAAGGGGTGTTTTGTATGCGACTTTCATGGAATAAAGGAATTTAACAGTGTCGAGGGAAAAGCAGCCAAATTTTTAATTGAAAAATTTGGAGCGCAACAGGCAAGAATTACATGGCTTGGAAGCGAGGACGAATCAAGCCTTGTTCTTGGCAATGGCAGGCCATTCTTTGTAAAATTAGTAAATCCCCACAAGAGACACATGTCTCTTGCAAAAAAAATCGACCTTGGCGGAATCTCAATACTTGGGTTGCGTACAATATCGAAAATTCCTTCAGATCCTGTGAGGTTTAGGACCAAAGTCACAATGGAAGTGGAAGCAGAAAATGAGATATCGCATGATATGCTTGAAGAATTAAAAAAACTCAAAGGGCAGTCTATAGTTTTATACGAAAATTCTGGCCACAAACACAAGAAATCCATTTACGGAATACGAATCAAACGCAGATCTGAAAACTCGTTTAAGATAACAATGGAATCTGATGGGGGAATACCTCTGAAAAGATTTGTTGCGGGACAGGATGTAGAACCAAGCATATCTAGTATACTTGAAACAAATTGCAAATGCGTGCTGTTTGATTTTCACAGGATCGCTGTTACAAAATAATTTTCGAATGACATTAATCCATAAAAATAGATAAAAGTTATAGAGTAAAGCTACGTAATTTTTTTAAACTACCCTGCAAAGAGACCAAACTACATTGAAAGTATTAATGTCTCTACGAGATAGTTTAGCAATGCCTGTCCCTCTTGCTCATTCTGTCATGATTTATTTATGTACAGTACATAGGGAATTGTCATGGTTCTAAGCAAAGTTCTTCTTGTTACACTGGTAGCAGTCTCATCATTTTTGGTGTACTTTACAACATATGATGCTGCGGCAACCGATCTCGTAATATCAAATGATTCTGGGGGACATGCATCATGTGCAAGTCTGCATGGTACGTGGAATTCTGATAATGCAAGTGCAACGTGCACAATTATCACTAATGTTTCAATTGATAAGAATGACTCTCTCACTATTGGATCGAATGCAACACTTGTCAATTTTGCAAGCATAACTGATCTTGCTCCCATCATTAACATGGGGATAATAACTAACAAAGGACAGTTTACCGTAAGCGGGGCAAGCACAGAAAACGGCCAAGGAGGGTCTCTTACTAATTTTGGCACTGTTGATAACGAAAAAAACTTTTCATCTATCGGTGTATCGGGAGTAATCTCAAACGGCGACTCGGGAATCATGACAAATAAAGGAATTTTCACAATAGATAATTTTCTTGACAATAGTGGCGGCACAATCTTGAATCAAAAAGATGCAGTACTTGTAAACAAAGGCATGGTAGAGGTGGATAGGGGCACATTTGATAATGAAGGTACATTTACAAATACAGGACTATTCTCTCTGCCCCCTGAACTTTCAAACTATACCGCACTTGACAACACAGGTACAGTTACTATATTGTCAAATACAGTCTTGAGCCCAAGTGCTACTCTGGTCATAGGCAATGGTACTACCCTTGACATAGGATCTGACATAAACGTGACAAACTCGGGAAACATAACCAACACATACATAATTTTAAACTCTGGCATTATTAACAACAAAAACATTCTACAAAATGACGGGACAATAAAAAACAATTGCGGGTCTGAATTTACAAGTACAAATACGGTACAAGGAAGCCCTCCAATATCTGAATGTCAAAGCTCAATTCATTTGACACCTAATTCATCCTCTGCACCTCTGAAATCCCACTTGACATTTACGGCAATGATCTCAGACTCTAATGGTTCCAAGGTAGGGTCTACAGGTTCTGTGACATTTGGAGATTCTAATGCGGGAGGAACCTTTGGCTCAACGTCCTGTTCTACACAAGACAACGGCTCTCTTGCATGTAGTGCTACATACACTACACCGTCTACACCCCAGAAATTGGCAATTATTGCAAACTATGGCGGTGACTTTGTTCACAAATCTGCAATAGGGCAAACAAACCTTACCGTAAAATCGGCTACAACTACTGCACTCGCCGTATCTGCAAATCCATCTGTGTACGGGCAATATCTGACATTTACAGCGGCAGTATCACCTACATCATCTAGTGGAACAGTTCAATTTCAGGTTGATGGTAACAATGTGGGAATACCGGTATCCATATCTGCAGGAAATGTAACATGGAATACATCGTCTATTCCAATCGGGTTACACATTATAACCGCCGTTTACTCTGGAAACTCAAACTCTTTTGGAAGCACTGGTATTATAACTCAGACAGTGAATCAAACCAAGGTAGCAACGCTCTTGTCTACTTCTAGCAACCCGTCTAGCCTAGGACAACAAATTGTATTGACTACAACAATCAATGCACAATATCCTGGTTCTGGAACTCCAACTGGATATGTAACATTTTATGAAGATGGGACAAATGTAGGGAGTGGAGACCTTGTCGGAAACTCTGCCTCAGTTGATATAACCCCATCTGGCGGATCTCATACAATTACCGCAATATATTCAGGAGATTCAAATTTTGTAACAGGATATTCATCTCAGCTGTCGCAAATAGTAAGTCAGGATAGCTCTGTCACTGTCACTACATCACAGAATCCTGCTAGTACAAACCAGCAAATAACACTGATTGCAAGTGTTTCTTCTGTAGATCAAAGCTCTAACATCCCTACTGGTAACGTGCAATTTGTAATTGATGGAACAAACTTTGGTTCTCCTGTATCTCTTTCTGAAGGAGCCGCATCAGTTGATACTACATTGTCCGGAGGAAATCATACTATAACTGCGACTTATCCGGGAGATGCCAACTTTATTGGAAGTGCTTCATCACCACTTGTACAATCAGTTTCTCAGGCCAGCACCATAGAATTGTCTTCATCGCAAAATCCATCAAATTTTGGTCAACTAGTAACTTTTACAGCTACTGTCTCTGACACACAAGGGACACAAATCCCAACTGGTACAGTGACATTCTACAATGGGTCGTCAGTTATGGGGACAAGTACCATGTCTGACGGGCAGGCAGTCTTTGACTCTTCATCACTTCCGGTCGGCTCTAATGCAATCAGTGCAATGTATTCAGGGGATAGTAACTTTGCCTCAAGCGTATCCGATTCCGTATCTCAGCTAGTTAACCCACTTCCTCTCTTACCAGTGAATTCTACGCAACTGTCAAACTCTACAATGCCACAGCAACCAAACTCGACTACAACACAACTGCCAAACGATACTACAACTCAACCCCCGCCTACAATATCTGGTCAAAACTCATCAAGTACGACTGAGGATCCAACTACGGATCCAACCACTGACCCAACCTCACCACAGGATCCAGAACACCATCCATCTTGGCACAAACATCATGGACATGGACCGTCTTCAGATAATGGGCAATCCTCTAACAACAATCCGCCAAATTCTAATTTACACGATATACAGCAACAAGAATGGCAGAATTGGGGACATGATAGTGATACGTCTCAAACTAATCCGCAACAAGACTCTACTGTAGACCAACAACAAGAGCAACAGCAACAATGGCAACAAAATGTGGATAAACATGAACAAAAACACAAACTAGAACAAAAGAACTTGCAGAAAGACAAACAACAAGAGCAGCAACAAAATCAACAGGAACAACAAAATCAACAGCAGCAACAAAATCAACAGCAGCAGCAACAACAGCAGCAACAACAGCAGCAACAACAGCAGCAACAACAGCAGCAACAACAGCAACAGCAACAGCAACAGCAACAACAGCAACAGCAACAGCAACAACAGCAACAGCAGCAGCAACAACAGCAACAGCAGCAGCAACAACAGCAGCAACAACAGCAACAGCAGCAACAACAGCAACAGCAGCAACAACAACAGCAACAGCAGCAACAACAACAGCAGCAACAGCAGCAACAACAACATGATCATGGGCATGAAGATCATGATGATCACGGAGACCATGGGCGTGGCAAAGGTTAATTTGGTGGCTAGGAGTGATCTTGACGCCTTTAGTTTACGTGGAGTGAGATTATGAACATAATGACAAAAATCGTTCTTTTATCCGCCTTGATCCTAGTTGTATCTCTATTTGCTATGCCAACATCTAATGTAATGGCGCAAAACGCGCTCATTCCTAGTGCTGTAAAGAACAGTGCAAAATCATGGATAAATGGGCAAATCAGTGATAATGATTTCTTGGCAGCCTTGCAACAGCTGATAAACAATGGAATGCTGGTGTTAACAACTCAAAACCATCCGTCTACACCTTCTAATAATGTGAATTGCATGAGTATGGCTAGGCCTGGAATAGATTGGAGCGGATGTGACCTGTCTGGGAAAAAACTCTCTGGCGTCAACTTGAGTGGTGCAGACCTTTCTGATTCGATACTAAAAGGAATAGATCTTTCCAAATCCAATCTTAGTGGTGCTGACATGTCAGGGGCAAATCTATATGGTGCAAAC
>DATFDB010000038.1:0-3663 GCA_035252445.1 Nitrosotalea sp.
TCCTTACTCAAAGACGTTTTCGCCCTCCCAAAGTTGTAATCGTTCCATCTTTTGTCGTCTCCTTGAATCTTGGAGATCATTGTAAACCTTGCCATGTGTGCTGCCATTTGAAAGAGCGGTGATTGCTTGAACGGCAGATCGTAATTGCTTACCTTCACCTATAATGGCAACAGTTCGTCCATAAACTGAAACGCTGGCACCGCTTAGTTCCTCAACATTTTTTCTAACTCTTCCACCTTCACCTATTATCCTGCCCTTCACTCGTTCTATTTGCGATGTCGATTTGCCCACAAATTCTCGTAGATCAATTATATGTAATGAGTTTTCGCCTTCAAGAAGTCGCATTGCTTTGTCAGGAGAAAATCCACGTCCTATTGCCAAAACAATCTCTTCTGCTTTAAATGGCAACATGTTTTCGACATCATCTTTTCCTCTAATAATAATCTCTCCTGTTTGACCATCAATCAATAAAGCAACTGAGCAGATCTTTTCTATCTTGGCCTTTACTTTCCCAGATTTTCCTATTAATGCTCCTACTCGTTCCAAAGGTATCAAGATGGTTTTTTCAAAGATCATTTCATTATCCTCTTTATCACATCAGATGGATTTGTGACAGTCAATCCCCTCTTAACAAAGAATTTAGTTATATTTTTAATGTCTCTTTCGAAAAACTCTTTTGCATTAGGATGCCTGATGTCTACGGCTGATCCAAAATCAAATACCACAAGCCCCTTTTCTGTCTTGAAGATGTTGTATTCAGAAAAGTCGGCGTGCACCATATTGGCTTTATTGTACAGGTCGTCAAGAATAGAAATTGCCTGTTCATAATCGCTATAATCGACCTCAGATTCCACCAATGTTGGTTCTGGAACACCATTTTTCCCTACAAAGTCCAGTACAAGCACGTTTTTTATTGCAGTCACTGGTCTAACACATGGTATTTTGCTAGCAAAGCAATGACTTAGGTTTGAAAACTCTTTTTGTGCCCAAAGTTCAACCAGGTTTCGTGTGCCTTTTCTTATTTTTGAGAATCTCGGATCTCCCAACAAATACGGATGTCTTTTTTTAAAGTTTGAAGTTGCTACGAGGTATATCTTTAATGCTAGATCATTTCCAGATGGTCCTACAGCCCAGAATGTTTTGGACTCTTTGCCTGAACCCACTGCTCCATTCACATAAGAAATTATTCCAGAGTTTATCAAACCTGAAACAGTCATAGTTGTTGATTTATCAAAGACCTCATCGATTACTTTGTTTTTGTTAAATCCATCTTTTTCAGATTTTTTTTCTCTGTCTTTTTCTAAAAGTTTACCGTCAATGCGTTTTGCTAATTTTTTCTGAAGCTCATCAGTCAACATTATGAATTAAACAGACTTGGTAAAATTGATTACGTTTTCAGAAATCTTTTGGCAGGTGTCCGTTTTCCTTTAGCCAATCAACTTGTGATAATGTATATCTCCATGTGATGTCTCCTCTGTCATCAGCTTTGAAATCCCACGGTGCTATAGTAACAATGTCATTGTCACGAATCCATATTTTTCGTTTCAATTTACCACGAATTCTACCCATTCTTGTTTTTTCATCAGTACATCTTACCAAAACATGATCACTTCCCAGCAACTTTATGACTCTGCCAAGCATTTCACCTTCTTCAGGTATTTTCATTTCCTTCAATTGGCTTTCATTTAGTACTTTGCGCTTTCCCAAAATTCTCTGTCTTTGATCTGTTCAGTACGTATATAATCGTTGTATTTTCAAAATTTGAAAACTAAAAGGAATGGAATTCCATTGATTTTTTTCACTCCTTTTGATGATCCTACACCGATTTTTACAGAAAGAGCAATTGTTTTTTCGCCAACCATATTGATAATGGAGGCATTTTTCAGTAGTTGTTCCGCTTCTTGTTCATCCACAACCCTTTCTGCAAAATAACTTGGGGTTATGTTCATAGTCAATTCTCCTTCAACAAGAACTCGGCCAACTAAGCTAGAATCACATATGTTTAGCATCTTGTTGCGTTGATAGTTAACGGTTCTTACAGCAAAAGCCATTACGCATATTGGCCCTTTAGAGACGATTTGGCACCACAGGCCTCACATACAAGGAAATGCACGCGATTAGATTTCTCTATTCTCGTATCTGGACTTTTACACATTGGGCACTCTACGTATTCTTTCACATATCTAGTCAGAAGAGACGTAAATTCATGAGGTTCCTTTTTTCCTACAAACACAGCCTTGTCTCCTGCATACTGAGCTGGTGTTGCAAATTCTTTAGAAAGATACTGAAGTATTTTTTCAGGTTCTCTACGCAAGACTTTTGGGAATTCTGAAAAGTTTCGGAAAAAGGTTCTGTTTCCTTGCCACATTATGTCAACCTTAGGAAGTTCAAATCTAGATGTAGAATCCTTTCTGATTTCAGAAACTTTGTCCTGAATTTTCTTTAGTAATTTTTCATAATCGTTTTTTGTCAACTATTCAGTGAACAGCACTGCTACCTATATTGATGTTTCAAAAAAGAAGAAAGTGGTCCCTAAGGCTTTCCTATTCGGAAGACGTTAGTGCCACATTTTGGGCATTGGCCCTTTACCGCAGGTCGTCCATTCTTTAGCTTAACTTCTTTTGGATTTGCGATCTCGACTTTCTTCCTGCATTTGACGCAGTATGCTTGAGTCATTTCATCTTCTTACGAAGGAAGTGGTATTTAGCAAGGCGCTGTAAAAATTATTTCACTATACGCTAGAGGCTGTTAAATTTTTACAATGTCTTTCTCAGATCGTATGTAAAGAATTTATATAAATAATTGCACTTTTTTGATATTTCTTAGATTGAAATGATCCAACTTGAAGAAATTAACAAATAGGCTACAGAATCATCAAATTGTTACCCCGAGTTATACTTTTAAACGTCTTAAAAAGAGTCATTTGAATGGCCACCAGAAAAGGCATCATTGTTACCATAATCATACTTGTGGCCATAGCAGCTGGAAGCTCAATTGCGTGGATACTTCCACAGAATAGAGGATCGACAATTGTTGTCTCAGACTATGGAAATGAAATAGAGGGTGTCAAAGAGAGACATGCATTGATAATGTCAGAGATGGATTCGGATCTAAAGAGCATGTTAAACAACACCCTCTCACCTGACGACTTTGTATCCATGGCTAAAACATCATCATCTCAGATCACCTCACTCGTATCAGAGCTCATAGAAGCCAATCCCCCCACTGAGTGGAGAGAAAGTTACCTCAACTACGATGAGGCATTGAAAAAATACAATGACTATCTTACTGAAACCATCTCATTGGCAAACAAGGTGAAGGGAGGCATATCCCCTAACGATATGTCAGATGAGATGTCAAAGTTAGAATCATTGAAGAACGATACTAATTCGTTTATTATGAGGTCTAATGAGACAAGACCCTAAGATTGTAGAGATTGCTCTCATGTAGTCAAAACTTTCTTCAATTTTGACAATATTTAACATAAATTAGATTAATTAATAGGAAATACGATTTTTGTATATCATGTCAACCAAGGAGACCAGCCTCCAGAAAGGAGATACAGAAACAAAAACCAGTAGACTCTTGGTGATATGTGTTGACAGAGATGACGACATTGGAGCCAAGGCGGGGGTTACCACCCCAGTTGTAGGTAGAAATGCC
>DATFDB010000039.1:0-2083 GCA_035252445.1 Nitrosotalea sp.
CCACTGGAGCCCTTAGCGGTGATCATGTGATGTATCCTGTCGCCATGCCTGGCTAGGCTACGACCCCACGTTTGGTCAATAAATGCACTTGAATTTTAATTTACTTAACTTCTGAAGATTTATTGCAGCCATGAGAATCTATTTTATTGGTGTACACGATCTGAATTTTGGTAAATTGACACAATTCTCTTTCATTTGTATCCTACACAACACAGATGAGGGCTCATGGCAAAACCAATAATTCTAATCTTGGGGGCAATTCCAATTCTTGCAGCTATTTTCATAGTTGTTCCACAATTGACCAGACCCGAGGTCCCAAGTGCATTAGTAAACTCGGAAGATGTGATGACAATACAGTATACAAAGGAACATTTGCAAAAGATCTCATTTGGTTTGACACAAAGCATAGGAGCAGATACAGCCGAAGTCTTGACAATTCAAAATGATGGCTCCACAGTTTACAGCCTTACAAAAAACGGCTATTCTAATCCTGATATAAGGTACCAAATGTCAAAAGATGAGTTTGCACAACTAGAGTCTTTAATCAAAGAGACAGGCTTTACAGGCATTCCAAATACTGTATATCAAGTCAAACCTGATGCCCAAAGTTATGAAAAATATGGCCTTCAAGTCACACTCAATGGAAAGACTGTAAATCTACAGTGGGCAGACCAAAATGCAAGCCAAGAATTTATTCCGCCTATTATAACTCAAGTTCAATCACATCTTGATGGCATAATCACTGAAATAATAAAATAAATAGATCTCGAAGCGATCAAACTATATGATTCCTCTCTCAGGTGATCTTGGCAATGCAAAAGGTATAGTTCGAGAGAATTTGGGTTCTCTTGAAACCAGAAGGGGTACTTCTATTCTCAAACGCGGTTTTGCTCACATGCTAAAAAATGGTGTCGTTATGGATGTCACAACTGTGGAACAAGCTCAGATAGCAGAAGACGCTGGTGCAGTTGCAGTAATGGTACTGGACAAACTTCCATCGGATGTACGAAAAGCCGGAGGTGTAGCTAGAACTGCTAGCATTAGAATTATTGAAGAAATAATGGACTCGATTACAATTCCTGTAATGGCAAAATGTAGAATTGGTCATGTTTACGAAGCTAGAGTTTTGGAAGAGACAGATGTTGATATGATTGACGAGTCTGAAGTTCTTACACCAGCTGATGAATTCCATCATATATGGAAATGGGATTTCACAACTCCATTTGTTAATGGTGCAAGAAATCTAGGAGAAGCGCTTCGAAGAATCGAAGAAGGCGCAGCAATGATAAGGACTAAAGGAGAACCAGGTACTGGAAATGTAGCCGAGGCAGTAATTCATATTAAAAATGTCAATACTGAACTAAGACGCATAAAATCAGTTTATGATGCAGGTGATGAGCAAGATCTAGTGAGCATTGCACGCGAGCTTAAAGTTTCATACTCACTTGTAGAAGAAACTGCAAGTCTTGGTAGGTTACCCGTAGTGAATTTCGCAGCAGGAGGAATATCGACTCCTGCAGATGCTGCATATCTTATGACACTAGGATGTGATGGAATTTTTGTCGGTTCTGGAATTTTCAAGGCTGATGATGCAAAGGAGCGAGCACAAGCAGTCGTACTTGCCACTACATTCTGGGAAGATCCTGACAAAGTAAAGGAAGCGCAAAAGATGATAGATGAGAGACAATCTATGCTGGGGCTTGATACGAAGAACTTGGAGCTTAGAATGCAAGAAAGAGGAAGTACAGCGTGAGCGGAATAAACATTGGAGTTCTTGCTGTACAAGGTGATGTCGCAGAGAACATATCTGCTACAAGGATGGCAATGGATGAACTTGGCGTCGAAGGAATAGTGTCTGAAGTAAAAACTCCTGAACAAATTTCCGATCTTGATGGACTGATTATCCCTGGTGGCGAAAGCACTGTAATTGGGACTCTATCATTAATCAACGGTTCTCTGAAAAAGGTAAAAGAAAAAATTGCTTCTGGCATGCCTGTTCTTGGTACTTGCGCTGGAATGATTCTCTTGTCAAAAAAGGCAAAAGACAGAGTTGTAGGAGAGATGGAACAGCCACTGTTAGACT
>DATFDB010000040.1:0-4595 GCA_035252445.1 Nitrosotalea sp.
GTCATGGTTACATCTGTGGAACAAAAGCACATTGTACAAGACGCAATAAGATCAGGTGCTAGAGATTATGTGGTAAAACCATTTGATAGATCAAATGTAGCTATGGTGATAAGCAAAGTTATCAGGTCGAGATAAACATGATGGTGACATCTGAGAAGAATCAGATCAACGTCATGATAGTAAATGATTCTCCATACATGGTAGAACTACTACGTGATTTGTTATCATCGGAAAATAATATCCGAGTAGTTGAAGTTGCACGTGATGGATTGGATGCATTAAGAAAAATCAAACACACTACACCTGACGTCATATTATTAGACCTTGAAATGCCTAACATGGACGGATTGTCATTTATTGAAAATGTAATGAAGGAAAAAATTGTTAACATTATTGTTGTAAGTAACTATAGTCAGTCCGGAACCAAAATGATATTAGATTCTTTAGAATTAGGCGCAGTTGACTTTGTCTCAATACCTATCGATAATAACGAAATCATCAAAAATTTAAAAAACATATTGATATCGAAAATAGAAGTTGCTTCCAGATCTAATCCTGCGGTATTAGTCCCAAAAGCTATTTCAAAATTAAAACCATATGTAAACAAAAATTCTGTACTGCGAGAAAAAGCATCCAAAGTGGTTGTTATAGGAGCCTCAACCGGTGCACCACGTGTAATTGCAAACATTCTTCAAAATATTCCAAAAGATATTCCTGCTGGATTTTTGGTTGTTCAACATATGTCTAAAGAATTTATCTCAACTTTTGCACAACGACTGGATGAAACCTCAAAATTGCAAGTAAAGCAAGCTGAAGAAAATGATCAGATACAAGAAGGTGTAGTATTATTGGCGCCTGGAGATGTGCACATGGAGGTAACCCAATCACATAGAATCAAACTTAATCAAGGCCCAAAGAGATTTGGAGTTAGACCAGCAGTAAATGTCACTATGGTATCTGCATCTGAAGCTTTTGGAGCTAATACTATAGGTGTGTTGCTCTCTGGAATGGGTCAAGATGGTGCATTTGGTATGAAAATGATAAAGAAGAGACAGGGTGTGACTCTGGCACAAAATGAATCATCTTCTATTGTATTTGGCATGGCAAAAACAGCTAATGACATTCACGCCGTGGACAAGATGGTAAACGCTGACGATTTAGCAGAGGAAATAATCAAGGTGATACAACAAAATGTCTGAAAATAGAAAATACCGAGAAATGTTTGTACAAGAGGCGTTAGAACATATAGAAAATTTGAATCGTCACCTCTTAAAGTATGAAGAAGAACCAAACGTAAGAGATCATGTTGATATTTTATTCAGATCTGCTCACACGTTAAAGGGTATGGCAGCGACTATGGGTTATGATCAAATCAGAGAAATTTGTAAAATCATTGAGGAAATCTTTGATGAATTCAGGAAAGGAGACTCAGCAATAACTGTGGAACTCGGAAATGTCATATTTTTCGGAATTGATCACTTGAAACAATTGGTAAATGATGAAACAAAAAAAATTGATTTGGATGAGTTTTTGAATTATGTAAAAAATCCGATTGAGTTTAAAGTAAATAACTCAGAATCTAGCAATACACCGCAAATCAAATCTCCCACTGTAAGAGTAAAAATGCAGGATTTGGATTCTCTTGTAAATCTTGTTGGCGAGATGATGATATCCAAAATGCAGTTAGATCAAATAATGCAAGTGCATAATTCTGATGAAGGTAGAGAGGTGCTTATGACGCTAGGACGATTGATCACTGACATTCAATACCAAACAATGAAAATTAGACTAGTTCCAATTGACCAAATATTTAACAGGTTTTCTAGAATGGTAAGGGATGTTTCTACATCTATTGGAAAAGAAGTCAAACTTGAGATAACTGGTTCAGAAATTGAGCTAGATCGTACAGTATTGGATGCTATCACTGATCCACTTCTTCACATGCTCCGAAATGCAGTTGATCATGGTTTGGAAACTCCTACTCAAAGAAAAGAAGCGGGTAAACCTGAAATCGGAACCATACAGCTGAAGGCTAGTCGTATGGGTGATAAGGTGGAAATAAAAGTCATTGACGATGGAAAAGGAATGGATCTTGAAGCTATCAAAACAAAAGCACTTGAAAAGAAAATAATCTCTCAAGATGATCTGGATCATATGTCTGACGAACAAATTATAGAATTAATAGGAACTCCTGGACTTTCTACTGCAAAAACTGTGACTGACATATCTGGACGTGGTGTAGGAATGGATGTAGTAATGACTCAAGTCAGAAATGTTGGTGGCCATGTTAAAATCTCCACTGAAAAGGGAAACGGAACCAGTATTACGTTAACAATACCAATGAGCTTGGCTATAATAGGAGGATTATTAGTCAACATTTCAAATCAAAAATATATTTTACCTTTGTCAAGCATATCTACAACACTGACAGTGGACATCGATGAGATAAAACATGTTCATGGGAAAGAAATGCTAACTCTAAGAGACAAAGTAATGCCTGTAATACGTGCTTCAAAAGCACTAGGATTGAATCCTATATCTAATGAAGCGACTAATGCTCAGGTAAACATCGTAGTTGTAGATAAAGATGGTAAATCATATGGCTTAATTGTCGATTCGCTTGAAAAAGAACAAGAAGTAGTAATAAAACGCCTTGACAGTATGTCAAACTCATTCGCTTCTTTTTCAGACGCTACTATTCTACCTGATGGCAAAGTTGCATTAATTCTTGAACCGTCATTATTGGTCTAGGTAAATAAAATGGCAACTGAGACTTTGAATCCAACAGAATTATGCTCTCTTGAAAATATATTGAACACATACATTGCACAAAAAACATCTATAGCATTATCATCGCTTCTAAATGAATCAATCGATTACACAGTAAAGAAAACTCATACAGAAATTTCTAAAATTAATAGTTTGAAGAGTTCCGTCAATGAGATTGTATTATGTTCTGTGTTTCTTTATGGAGGTGGCGACGTACGTTTAGGAATCTTGTATTCCATACCAGAAAATGATGCAAAACAAATTGCGGCAAAACTTATGTGCATGGAAAAAATCGACTCTCTTGACGATTTAGGAAAGTCTGCGATCTCAGAAGTTGGAAATATAATGTCTGGCTCTTTTTTTAACGCTCTTTCTGATCATACTGGACTAAAAGTAGATCTTTCCACTCCAGACTTTGCTATGACGTCGCTTACATCTTTGTTAGAGCCTCATGCAGCAGGATTTCTTTGCCCGGTTAGTGATATAGCAACCGAAGTAGACTTCACAGGAAAAAATAGCGGTGTGCGCATGCACATGCTAATAATTCAAGATCATGATAATGCAAGAAAGCTTTTGAATGGAAAACGGTGACATATGTGATAAATCGGAAAAATAATGAAAGATGTTTTGAAATGTCATTTCATGATAGTAACTCATATTGGTATGAGGATGTGCCTTGAGTCTCAGCGAATCATATCTAAGTCCTGATATTTTAAACACATTTAGCAAAGTGTTTGAAGAGTGCGGTTTAGACATTAAGAGATACAAACCAGCTTTTATGAAAAGAAGACTTGATAGAAGAATGCGGATTTTGGATATAGACGATTATTTTGAATATGCAAATATTTTAAAAAAAGAAAGACGTGAGTTCGAAGAACTTTTTTCATCATTATCCATTAATGTCACAAATTTTTTTAGAGATTTTATTGTATATGATAAATTCAAATCATTTATTATTCCTAAAATGCTATCTGATCAGAAACCCAAAGAAAAGATTAAGATATGGAGTGCAGGATGTGCGTCTGGTGAAGAAGCGTATTCATTAGCAATTTTATTTTCAGATCTGGTAAACAAATTCAATATAGAAATCATTGCAAATGATATCAATAAAAAAGCAATTGAATATGCATTATGTGGAAAATATTCTGAAAAAAATATTGAGAAGCTACCGTCAGATATAATCATAAATCATTTTCATAAAACAATAAATTCAGAAAATAATGTCGAATATGAAATAATGAAACACATAAAAGATTTAGTGACTTTTAATGTATGTGATATTTTATCCAATAATGTCTCAAATGTTGACGTGATATTTTGTAGAAACGTATTAATTTATTATGAAAAAGAGGCACAAGAATTAATCATGGAAAAATTCAATCGATGTTTGAATCAAAGTGGATATTTGGTATTGGGGATGGATGAAACTATGCTTGGGAGAAGATCAGAACAATTTTTTTATCCATTGATGCCGCGTGAAAGAATTTATCAAAAATGTGTTAATAAATAATTGATAAATTTCAATAATATCTGTGTGCATTTTTTGTGTGATCAAATTACACAAACATGTGAATATTACTTTCAGTGTGAGAACCATGTTGACTCATATTGCAAATATTTCATAATGGAACTATCGTGTATATCATGATGCACTACAATACTTTTCGCGGGGGATTTCTTGCACTCTTCATCTAAACTGGAGGCATAACATGTCTGCTACATCCGCCTCAAAAATTCTCATTGTAGATGATGCTTCATTTATGAGAGTTGTGTTAAAAGACATACTTGTCTCTCACGGCCTAGTTTCTCAAGTGTATGAAGCAGGA
>DATFDB010000041.1:0-6424 GCA_035252445.1 Nitrosotalea sp.
ATAATTGGTCTTTGAAAGGATTGGGATTGAAGCCTTGTGATGATGAAATGCCTTTTGGAATTGCAATACTGCAAGGGAATTATTTACAAAATAACATGACTACATCTAAACCTCTTTCACTTTATCAGAATGGAACCTATCATTGTCAAGCAATTTTCTCCATCAGGAGTTATGCTTTTCAACCCTTGACTGACATGGCTATGTTTGAAGACGGATCGATAAACAATTCCTACGAATTGATACGTCACCTTTCATTCTATGGTTATTTTGTTGGTGACCAGTTTCAACAATTCTCGAGTGGAACATATACAGTCATAGGTGGAGATGAATGGGGGCATATTGTAATACGACATTTTGTAGTTAGTAATTCTACTAGTTAAGAAAACAAAAACTCACTAGTTTCTATGTGAATGACCTAACTACGATTTGTGTTAGACCACCGTATTGCAGTTGACTAAAAAACATTAGGATCTAAGATGAACCCAACCGCATCTCTTGAGAGTCTTTTCTTGTTTTTTATCGACAAGAATGACTTTCTTACCGTTTGCAACATATCCTATCTCATAAAGTGGCACCCTGAGCTTTTTTGCAATCTTTCTGACTACACGTAGGTTCTTTTTAGGAATTGTAGCTACCATTTCGTATTCTTCACCACCGCAAAAAACAAGATCTGTCATGTTTATCTTCTTCTTTTTTGCAAACATTTCTACATCTTTTTCAGTTGGAATTCTAGTCACAAAAAACCTCTTTTTGCTCAGTTTACTCATGTCGTTTAGAGTGATGGATAGACCATCGCTTGAATCCATTGAAGATGAGAAATATCTTGCAGCTTGTAGTCCAAACTCCAATCTGGGTGTTGGAAGAAAAACAGATCTTTTACATTTTTTAACAAACTTTGGCTCTGCCTTTAGTTTTTGGAGTATTATCTTCAAACCAGACAAAGTATATCCAAAAGGCCCTGAAGTTACAATGATGTCACCGTTTTTTGCTCCTCCTCTTCGTACTAGTCTATCTCCAACTCCAAACATGGATACATCAATAACAATCTCTTTTCCCTGGTTTACATCGCCACCAATTATTCTTACATCAAATTCTCTGGAAGCATTGGCAAAACCTGTTGCTAATTCATTTACCATTTTCCTCGTAAACCCTTTAGGAATGGCAAGAGAGATGATAGCATATCTTGGTTTGATTCCCTTGCAGGCAAAATCGCTAACGCACGAGACTAGACTTTTTCTTGCAACTTGATGTAATTTCATACCAGTTGGAACATCTGTGCTTTGGACTAGCATGTCTGATTTGACTAGAAAATTTTGATTTGAGATGGAAAAAACTTCCAAGTCTTCTGGAACAAATTTTTGTCCTTGTCCAAAACGAGACTGGAATATCTTAATGATTTCTATCTCATCTGGCTTCTTCATAGCTTCTAGTGACCAGTTTTGTGATGTTACTTTCAATATTTTTTACCTTTCTTAGATCATTTGATTCTGTAGAAACTCTAATGCTATGTTCCGTATTTGACTGTCTCACCAAAACCCAGCTGTCTTCGTCAATTATTGCTTTGATCCCGTCGATTGCAATTACATGACTGAATTCTTTTTTCATTTTCTTGGCTAGTATGTCAATTGTCTTTTTGTGAAACCTTGAATCTACTTTGATCTTACTTCTTCTCTGGTTGTATCCTTCCATGAATTTTATAATATCTGAAAAATTTGTTGTTCCGATCATTGATGCAATAAACCCGCTGGTAAGTATTCCATCTCTGCACATGTTAAACTCTGGTAAGATAAAGCCTGCACTGCTTCCCTCTCCGCCAGCTTGAGATCTTGTCTTTAACATCAAGTCAACGACATTTGCTTCTCCCACTTTGGATCTTTTTACTTGCCCACCTTCACCATTGATGTATTTTTCGATAGCTATGCTTGTATCTATGCTCAAGACGAACTTTTTGTATCCAATCTCGAGCGCCTTGGCAACTCCTAGCCCTAGTGTGACATCAGGTGTTTGTTTCTTGCCGTCTTTGACGACTACAAGCCTGTCTCCGTCAAGGTCAAACGCAAATCCAATGTCTGCATTTTTGGACAATCTTACAAGGCCTGATAATCTGTCTGCAGTAGGATCAGGTCCGCGCAAAGACTTACCTGGAACCTGATTGATTTTTCTTACTTTGCATCCAAGTTTCTCTAAAAGCAACGGAGCCACATGAAATGCTGCTCCGCCTCCAACATCAAGTGCAATCTTTGGGTTGCCTTTTACTTTACCAACTAATTTTGCAGCTTCGCTGACATAGGTGGAATCAATGTCTGATTCCGTGCCTATGCGTCCATTTGAAAACTTTTTTTCTTCAAGTAGGTGTTTCAACTCTGTTTCATTGATGCCTCTGCCATCTATGATAAATTTTAGACCGTTCCATTCTAGAGGATTGTGAGACGATGTTATTATCAAGCCTGCTCCATACTTTCTTGATTCTCTGAACGCCACTGGTGTAGGGACTACTCCGAGATTATAGACTGAGATGCCTCTCTCCATCAATGACGCAGATGCTACTTGAGAGAGAATCTCACTTGATGGCCTAGTGTCACGCGCCAAGATGCATTTTTTTGATTTTATAATATGAGAAAAATTGCGACAAAAATGTATTATGTCTTTGAGATTAAGATCGTCTGCAAAAATTCCTCGTACTCCAGAAATTGATATTTTCAATGTATCCAAAGCACAAAGGCTTTTTATAAACTCTGATGGCATTGCGAACCAATGCCTCGATAGCTCAGCCTGGTAGAGCGAACGCCTCGTAAGCGTTAGGCCGCGGGATCGAATCCCGCTCGAGGCTTATAATGTTAAGCCATCTCTTTGAAAAACTCAATGTTTTTTCTGTAGCGTTATGAAAAATTCAAAATTGATTGTTGTTTTCTTGTACGTCGTTCAGAGTTTCTATGTCTAACTCCAATTCTTTTGCAAGTCCTTTCCACCATGATGATACTTCCGTCACAATACTCCCCTTATGATAGACCAAACTACGTCCTTATAGATCTGTCGGTTGTTTTATACTAAAGTGCATCTTTGGATTTGATCTAATTACAGTTTCAATTTTCGTTTCTGTCACTTGTTGCAAGCAATCTAAAAGATCATTTCTGTTTGACGGAAACTCAAAAGACAGAAAATATTTTTGTAAATTGAATTTATTCTAAAATTAAAAAGTGTGGAAAACTGTTTAGAGGTCCAGACCGAAAGAATCGGCTAGACTTTGGAATTTTGTATATGTTTCTAGATATTGCTTACCTTTTGGAGTTATAACAAATGTATTTTTGCCGTCAAACTCTATCTTGTTTATAAGGCCTGCTCCAGTAAGGTTGTCGACAAATTTGGATAGTCTTGAATGTGATAAGTTTGCCTTTGTTAGAAGTGCTGTTACATTAATTCCACTTATGCCACTTTCCTCTGTGACAGTGAGCAGATCGCACACTATCTGCATGCTTGTTCTGTATACTACCATATTCGGTATTTATAGGCCTGAGGTGATATAAGGGTATTACTCTTTTATCACAACTGTCACCCTCAAACGCCTTTTAATGAAATGGATTTTATCTCTTTTTGATATAACGTTACCATTGGATTTTTCTTGTGTAGAAGGATGTTCTAAATGCTGCATTGAAAGAGAATACTATCCATCTGTAAAGTTTGGCAAGGTTGGCGTGCTCTTATTGCCAGACGAGAAGCAAAAAATCGAGTCTTTTGCAAAAAAACACTCTATCAAAGTGGAAATTCTTCCTAGGATAGGGATTTCTGAAAAAAATGTCAAACCTGATGAAATACTTGCATATCAGTTAATGGGCAAGGAATCTAATGGAAATACATGTCCCTTTCTTGATACTGAAAGTAACAGTAGATCTCCTCACGGAGGATACATGTGTAAGATTTACCAAGATCGGCCTCTTGCCTGTAGGGCGTATCCCTTGATGGAATCCTCGCCCCCGACTCTAGATCCTAAATGCAAATTTTGTGAGACCTGTTCTACAGTTGATGGAAATATCAACTCTGAGCTTGAATCACTTGTTAAGATAAAGAACAAGATGGATACTAGTGCGCGGTACATATGGCGCTACGCTACTGGAATAGGAGAATTGTCCGACAAGTCTGAAATCGAAACTGGTTGGTTTTTAGTTTGATTTGTTGACTCGCTCATGAGTGCCAGGATAATATTCTGAGATCTTTTTGGAATAACACTTGCTGCACAAAGATCCCTTGATGCCCCATGATTCCATCGGTTGGTATGTGTGATCTAGAACACTATTGCATATTGAACATTTGTTACTTGCTTCTACCAAGTTGCTAAAACTTGATTTTTTCGTTATAAAAAGCATGTTAAATAATGCCAGTATCGTACAATAAGATAGCGGTAGACTGGATGGCCCGATGCGGACCTCCTGCAAGAGACCTATCGGTCACCCATCTGCCGCCTCTCTTGATTGACTTTTTTAGAAAAGATCTCGTACTATGGTCTGAATGCTAAGTATGTCGTCTTCTTCCTGTTTTATTTTCTTCTCAATGACACGTATCATAGAATCAAGCCATACGTGGTGTGAGAAGAAGTTATGATACGTATTTGCTGCTGTCATCTCATCATCCACAACCGTGTCCTCTAGAAACTTTGTTGCTACGGTATCTGTGAGCTTTAAAATTCTCTGGTTTAGCTTGACACTCTTGAAGATAGGTTCTAGTTTTGCAATATCTTCCTTGAAATCTCCCTTGGTAAGAAGAATTTTTTCATGAAGTATCTTGAAATATACTGCAACAAAAAATAATGTTGCATACCTTTTTGTTTTATGGCCTCCCTTCTTTCCATAATTCAAAGTCTTTTTTGCATATTCTTTTACAAGATATGGATACAACAATAATCTGTAATCGTCTCTAAGTTTTTCATTAAACACTTCATCATACTTGCTTCCCCGTGGCAAGAATTGTGCAGGGGAACTGTATGACTCGGTTGGTCTTTGTTCAATTCCAGCTACAAAGGCCTGTATGGCATCTTTTCCAACGATGACTTTTTTGTGGTTATCGGGAAGGTATTTGCTGTATATTGGATCACCTACAAACTCTGATTGTTGTGACTTGGTTTTGCTGTCAAATGATCCTGCCTGTATTTCGTAAAAGTATCCGAGACTTTCCATTTGGGATTTGATTGATTTGTGAAAATCCATCAAGGAAACCAAGTCCTTTCCTCTTACTGCGTTCTGTGAGTTTCTGTATTTTGTTATGTTATTCTGGTCCATCTCATCAGCTGCCTTGATTATGGTAACTGTTATACTTCCTTCCAAGTTGTGGGTGCGTTTTGCGTGGTCTAGTACTGAATTTGATGTCTGTGCGCCGTTAACTATCTGTGGCGCGTGCAAAAGTATTGAGTTATCCTCATGCTCTTCAAAATCATTTACGACTATGGTTATTCCGTTGTTATAGTAAAAGAACTTGTTAGGTGATTCCTGCAAGGTCTCGCGAAGGCCTTTGTTTACTGTTGTCTTAAACTGCATCCACTGCCTTATGTTTGACTCAAAAACATAGTCCCTGTTTTTTGTAACAAAATTTGTCAGCTCTCTTAGCTTTAAGATTCCAAGCAAAGTATTCTGGTATCGCAGCTTGCTCTCAAGCCTAATTGCGGCCTTTTTGCCCACTGCGGGCTTTTTTATCCTATCCCATAGTTTTTGAATTATTGCATCAATATCATATATCTCGACAGACTCGTAGTTCTCCTCGTCAATTTTTTGATCCGTAACGTAAATGCATTCTATCTTCAGGTGTCTTTCTCGAATCTGGGTTACAAGATGTGCAATTTCAGGCCGCATCTTTGTAATGTCTTTATCAAGCAAGCTCTGCACGTCGTGCTTAAACTTGGCAATTGCTTCCATTGAATGAGATGTTCCGTATTTTGACTGGAAGAGGTAGACTTTGTCTTCTGAAAAATCAACTGGTAGATATGCATCTATGCCTAGATCGTTTGGGCCATCGATAATTGCATCTGTTGCATCATCTTCTGTGGCTTCGAAAACTCTTGTTAGTACCCACTGGAGAAAATTATGGCCCTTTTCAACCTCATTTTGCGCACTTTCAGAATATTCTCTCACACTATCGCGTACGTTCTGAACAAATCCTTCTAACGGTTGACCATTTGATGATTGCTGTAGCGGTGGTCTTGCACCTGGTATATACTCTAGCAACCCATTACTTCTATCTGCCAATCTGAGACGTGTAGAATCTGCTGTATTTAGAAAAGTAGGTTATTATGATATCAAAGGTGAGGAAGGGATTCGAACCCCTATAGATTCGCTCTGCAGGCGAACGCATAGCCGCTCTGCCACCTCACCGTAATCAAACAGGTTTCCTATGAACAATTAAATCTTTTAGATCAGAATTTTGAAAACTGTTTTGCAGC
>DATFDB010000042.1:0-3297 GCA_035252445.1 Nitrosotalea sp.
TGGCTTGATCAAAAAGTCATTCGAGACGATTTTAGGATAAAACTTGCAATAAAAGAAGAGATGGAATCTAGCAAGTTTGGCATATTCTGACAAAAATAGAGAGGCCCTTGAGGGGAATCGAACCCCTGTCCGGGGATCCACAGTCCCCTATACTCGCCACTGTACTACAAGGGCCACATAAAATCAAGTCCTTTTCAATCCAGTATTAATCTTAACTGAATTCTATCTTCTTGTGCAGATTGATTTTGAATAATTAGAGAGATATCCAAAAAACTACAGGAAAAAAGGCCTACGGGTTTATGATTCCGCGTCCGATTATTTTTCCTTCTTTTAGCATTGTTAATGCTTCTGTTGCCTGATTTAGCTTGAATCTGTTTGAGATTACAGGCTTTATGATATCCCGTTGTGCCAGAGATACTAGTTCTAACATATCAGGCATAGAACCAGTATAAGATCCAATTAGCTTGTATGCTCTTGTAGGCATCGATACAAGGTTTAGTTGTAGTGCACCTCCAAACAATCCAACAAGAACTACTCGCGCTCGTCGTCTTAGTATCTGCATGTCTGTTTCAACAGTCTTGCTTCCGTTAACAAAGTCTATCACTGCATCAGCACCGAGATTTCCTGTTAATTCCATTATGGCCTTTACAGGATCTTCATTTTTTGAATTAACAGTAAGATCTGCGCCATTTTGTTTTGCTATCTTTAGTTTATCGTCACTAATATCCATTGCAATTATTCTTGCACCAGTGATTGCCTTTGCTAATTGCATTCCCATCAATCCTAGTCCCCCTGCTCCCACAATCACAACATTGTCGTTAGGTTTCAATTGTGCATTTTTAACTGCACCATATGCAGTTAGGGCCGAACATGACAATGGTGCGCTAATGTCAGTACTCAAATCATGAATCTTTGCAAGGTATTTGTAGCTTGGAACTAGAACATATTCTGCATAACCACCGTCATTATAAACTCCAAGAGATCTTGGTTTGTCACACAAGTTTTCCTCACCCACTCTACAGGCAGGGCATAATCCCTCACCAATCCATGGAAACACTAGAACTTTGTCATTTTTTACAAATCCCTCTACCTCTTCTCCCATGCTCTCTATCACACCTGCAACCTCATGACCCGGAGTCAATGGATATTTGACGCCCCTATCAGTAGTCTTCATTATTTGGCCGCCTGGACCTTCGTAACCACCATCCCAAAGGTGAATATCGCTATGACACACTCCAGCAGACTCTACTTTGATGAGTACTTGAGATCCTTTAGGTTTTGGAGTTTCAAGATTTTGAACTTCTAGAGGTTCTTTTATCTTAACAATTCTTGCTGCCTGCATGCCTCAACCTAGTAATACGTCATATAAGATAGTTTTTGTGATTCTTATGCCTATGTTATGCATTTCCTAAGCAAGATTTAGATTTTTAATTCAGATTTAATTTGAAAAAACAATTTAGTTGATCTTTAAAGATTAAGTGGTTCTTTTCCTGACAATTACCCGTAAGTTTATTACTAACAGAAAAAATATTCGCAAATATGAAATTCAGAATGTGGTATGTAGCGATGGGAATCACCGCAGCTGTGATCTTCTACAGTATGATCTATCTAGGACACATACTTTGTGTTCCGATGGAAAATGCACCATGTATCTCAATGCTAGATTCTACGTAGATTTAATTAAAACCAAGTAGAAGATTTTGGCATGAGTTGTTCTGGGGAGACTATCGAAGCAAATGATGATTTTATCCAGATAAAACCAATGATTTTAAATCAACTAAAAAAGGCCAAATATGGTGTTGCCGATCATGGCACGGTAGAACTATGTCATTGGACAAAGAAATCTTTTAGAAACGAAGGAGATTGTTACAAACACAAGTTTTACGGAATATCAACTCACAGATGTATGGAATTTTCTCCTGCAGGCATGTTTTGTGAAAACAGATGCGTCTATTGTTGGCGCCCGATGGAATTTTACAGTGCAATGAAGATGCCAGCTGAAAAAGTTGCTCCGCCTGAAGTGATTCTTTCAAAATTAATGGAAGAGCGTGAGAGATTGATAATGGGTCATTATGGAGATGTTAAAAGCGACAAGAAAAAGATTGACGAGTCGCTTCTCCCAAGTCATTATGCTATATCCCTTTCGGGCGAACCTACGATGTATCCCCAACTACCTGAATTGATAAAATATCTCAAACACCTACCTGCTACAAAATCAGTATTCTTGGTCACAAATGGACAAGAACCTGAGATGCTTGAAAGACTGCGTGACGAAGATGCACTTCCAACCCAGTTATATCTATCCACAAATGCTCCAAATGAAAAAGTGTTCCAGCTTGTCAATAGGCCAAAATACAAAGACGCATGGGAGAGATGGAATACTAGCCTCGACATACTATCAAAGCTTGACAATACAAGATCAGTCCTTCGTATCACTTTGATTAGAGGACATAATGAAATGGACCAATTAATTCCACAGTACACAGAGATGGTAAATCGTGGTAATGTTCACTTTATAGAAATAAAATCTTACATGCATGTAGGACGTTCAGCAAACAGACTAGCATATACAGACATGTTGTACATGTCAGAGGTAAGGCATTTTTCAAACGAATTGGCAAATCAGAGCGGCATATATTCAATAATGGATGAAAGCGACATTTCAAAAATTGTTATTTTACAGAACAAAAGGCGATTCATCGACCGCTGGATATCTGCTTATGCAGATACCAATTAGCAAATTTTTTCAGTGCAATATATCTGTGCGAAAGCTCATTTTTATTTTTTAATTGAGAGTATGTTGCTTTCTGTCCCTCTGGAATAAATATCGGATCATAACCCCACCTTTTTCCCTGTAGTTTTTTGGATATCTTTCCTTGTACGTTGGCCTCAAAGAGCATTACATTTTGTTTCTTTTCGCAATATGCAATAACTGATCGAAAAATGGCGCTTCTCTGTTTTGATAACATCTTGAGAATTCCCTTGTTACCTATAGTACCAAACACAAATGAGGAATATGGTCCTGGAAAACCTTTCAGGGCTGTGATAAATAATCCTGCATCTTCCACTATAACAGGTTTTGAACAAAGAAGATATGCTAGATTTGCTTTGTGTTGCGCTATCTCTTCCAATGTGTCAGCTTGGATCTCCTCAAGACTACATTTGAAAAACTTGACAGGTATGCCAAATTCCGACAGAATTGACTTTGCCTCATCAAACTTGTCTTGGTTTGATGAGGCAAAATAAAGACTAGACAACATTTGCATATCTACCCCTTTTTTCTATAACTGACACTTG
>DATFDB010000043.1:0-3961 GCA_035252445.1 Nitrosotalea sp.
TCCTGCTTCATACACTTGAGAAACTAGGCCGTGAGAGACAAGTATGTCTTTTAACACAACTCTCATAAATGAAGCATCATCTACAATGAGAATTTTTGAGGCGGATGTAGCAGACATGTTATGCCTCCAGTTTAGATGAAGGGTCATATTCTAGAAGTTTTACAATATCTAAAAGTACCACGAGCCTTCCAGATATTTTGGCAACACCTTTTATGTATTCTAAAGACTCAAGTCCTCCAGAAAGATGTGTTTCGATTTCTTTTATTGGTATGCGCATGACTTGATCAACCTCATCAATCAACAATCCAGTCAGTTTGCTTTGTACATCGGCAACAAGAATCCTAGCCTTCAGACTTGGAGTCACATTGTTAAAACCCAATTTTTCTCTCACATCCATTATCGGGACTATCATACCCCTCAAATTCATCACTCCTTTCATGTAGCTCTTAGCATTTGGTACTTTAGTAATTGATTCAATTAGTCGTATTTCACGTACTTGTTCAATTGATACACCATAGTCTTCTTTTTTTCCTGTTTCTTGGTTAACTAGACTAAATACCACAACTTGCAAGTATTCCTCAACAACAGTTTCGCTCATTCTACAATTACCTCTTTTTTAGATGTGTCAAGTTTTGATGAATCAAGACTTCCTGGAAGTTTGAAACCTGATGCAATCTTGGAAAGATCATCTGCCATGTTTGCCATTTTTTGTACTGATGCAGCAATTTCTTGGGTTCCGGCTGTCTGCTGTTCAGTAGCAGCAGAAGCTTCTTCGGTTGCAGAAGCATTTTGTTCTGAAACTGCCGCAATTTCAGATGCTGCTTTAGATAATTGTTCTATTTCAGTTACTTGTGCTTGAGTAGTGTTCGCTACATCAGTTACATTTACAGATACTTCTTTTACTTTTGTAGCAATTTCGTTAAGTGCCTTGAGTGCTTTATCTATTACAAGCCTTCCTTCTAAAATTTCCTTGCTGCCGCCTTCTATGCTCTGTACCGTAGCCTTTGCATCATCTTGTATTTGTCGTATTAATCCATCTATCTCTTCAGATGACTTGGCAGAACCTTCTGCAAGTCTTTTTACTTCATCAGCTACTACAGCAAATCCTCTTCCTGCTTCACCTGCTCGAGCCGCCTCTATGGCCGCATTTAATGCAAGTAGATTTGTTTGGTCTGCTATTTTTCGTATTACCTCAAGTACCGCAGTTATTTCACCACTTCGATCGGCTAATTCCTTAATCTTTTTTGCGGATTCACTGGTTACGCTAATGATTTTTGACATTCTAAAATCTGCTTCTGATGCAGATTTTGAACCAGTTTCAGATATTGCACCAACCTCTTTTGTGAGTTCAGCTGTAGTACTTGCTTTAAGCGCAAGATTTTTCATATCTTTTGTAAGCTTTGATACTACTTTGCTGGTTTGTTCCAATTCTTGAGCTTGTGTTTGTGAGCCTTTTGAGATCTGTTGAATTGTTGAGGAGATTTGTTGTACCGATGAATTCATTTGTTCTGTAGAAGAAACGACTTGTTCAGAGTTTGATGCTACCAGAGATGAGCTATCTCTTACTTGTGTGACCAAATTTCTCAGATTTATAACCATGTTGGCAAAAGCATGTGACAGTTTTCCAAGCTCATCATTTGATTTCGACTCCATCACGTCTCCTGTGAGATCACCATGTCCAATTTTTTCTGCCATTACTGCCATTTTGAGTATTGGTTTAGTAATAGAACGTGCTACGAAATATGCAGGTATACCAACTACTGCCTGCATGACAATTCCTGTTATGACATATCTCAACGCATCATCTGCACCAGAATTATGTCCAGTTGCAGAATAGCTAGAGAATGAGACTGTTGCGATAGAAATAGCAGACGCAATATTCACCATTGCGTTTATTTTTGTTTTAATTCCAATTTTGAAAACTTTTCCTAGAATCATTTTATTTCATTATTTTTATTATACAAATTGATAATATGTTCACGTGTGTTTGAATTGATCATACACAAAAATTACTATTCTGAATCTATTTGATATAATAATAGCGAGATTTAAAAAACTAATATAAATAAATTGGTTTATTTTTTGTCTAGTTTTTTCCTAAGCTCTTCTTCTACTTCCAGTGCCCGCAATTTTGAGATTACTATGTTATGCAGTAATTCTTTATCTCGTCTTTCCAACGCTCTTTCTTCTAGTTTTAAAAGGTCTTTCTTTACTTGTGCTATATGTGAAAGCCCCCACCTATATCCATCTTCTTCGCTGAGTGGTTCTAATTCTTGTCTTTTCATAATATTCCATATGCCATCAAAGGGATGATCATTTGGAATGCTCGACATATCTTCATTCTCAAGTTCCAGAATTAAAACAATTAGGAAAATGCAGTACTTGTAAAAGACCAATTTGGAAATTAGGCATTCTAACAATGCCCACTATGGTCAATTTTTCAATGACGCATATTGGACTAAACCTGTAGCTTCTGAATAATCAGAGAATGCCAATTAGACGAATATGTTTCATACCCAGGAGAAAAAGCATGCGCTATACAGCATTTTTCATCCTTGTATTCAGATATTGAAAATCCTTTCTTCTGCCCAAAAAGGTCATTTTTACCCAAAAATTCAATTGTTTCTTCAAGTATGAGATCCCTAGAATCTGCAAGAAGTAAGCCATTTTCATCGACTATACAAATTCTTGTTTTATCTTTTTCTTCGTTTGATATTGATACCTCTTTCACTATTTTTTGTGCTAAATCTTGCCAACGAAATACAGCTCCTAGAACACCTAAAACTTGTCCATTTTGATCACCGTTCTCTCTTACTGTACATGAAAATACAAGACTGAGTTCATTATTCACCATTGGACATTTGCTCACAGTCTGGAATCCAAATTCTTTGCCACTAGCATTTTTCATTGCGTTGACGAACCATGTAGTATTTTTTGCATTCATTCCTACAGATCGGTATACTTCAGGCTTGCCATTTGCAACAATATTTCCATCTAGATCACACAAAACCAAATCAAAATAAACTGTATACGAATTTAATATAATTCCAAGTCGCTTCGATACAAGACTGTATGCATCTTTTGTCTTTTTTGATAATGCATTTACTACACTATCATCGGTTGCCCACCAACGCACATCACATGATCTTTCATACAGATTTCTGTCAATCAGATCAATGTTGGTCAGCGCCAGATCCGAAAGTCTGGTTCCTCGAACGTTTGTGGCTTGTGTTTTTATCAGATTTCCCAATTCATCTATAGAATCCCTGCTCTCATTTCGCATTTTTTTACTTACTATACCGATTTTGCCAGATAGGTCATTCATTTGTTCAGCAACAACCGAAAACGCTTTTCCAGCCATTCCAGCTCTACTGGCTTCTATTCTGGCATTGATTGCAATCATATGTGTTTGTCCGTTCAAGCGTTCTATTTCACCTATCGCAGATTCTACTTTGCCGGCAAGAATCTCAGATAATTCTGCTACTCTTTCAAGTGTAAAACTACCATTTCCTTTGGGATTTTTCTCTGAAGTTGTCAATGAATTATCTGGTTTTACTAAAGTATTACTCATTTTCACTCAAATCCAGGTTGCAATGTCTCAAAACAAAAACACGAATATTTTATAGTCATATTCTTATCTGCATATACTTAGGTTGCATCATATAGAATGGCGTATGTGTATATCAAACATACAATAAATACGCAAATATTACAAACTATTAGCCGTTAATCAGTTCATTTGTAAAAAAGATAAATCCTCATCTCTTACGGAATACGGTTTGTTCAATCCAGACAAACTTGTTCATAATACCTCCCGCTCATTAACACACAAACAATGAACTCATCAAGACGTCGAACTCGTCGTGGAGTCATGGGTATAGAAGCTGCAATTGTTATGATTGCATTTGTAATAGTAGCAGCAGCTCTAGCATTCGTTGTACTCAACATGGGTTTCTCGACC
>DATFDB010000044.1:0-4346 GCA_035252445.1 Nitrosotalea sp.
GCATGTTCCATTGGATATTCCGGAGGAGCAGTTATTTCTCCTGAAAATTCTTTAGGAGAACGTACATCAACTAAAACCGTGTCTTTTCTATCAAGAGATCTTCGTACATCAAACAAATAAGCTCGTACTCCTTCGTTAGGAGGCTGTGAAACATATTTTGTTTTTTGAATTTGTGGTTCTTCTTTTGTGTATGGTCTTTTTTCCATTTCCCATTTTTTTCTTCCTCCATTCATGATCTTTACTTTTTCATGTCCATAGTATTTGAATATCCAGAAAACAAAAGCTGCAAACCAGTTGTTAAAGTCTCCATAAAGAACTACTTCAGAGTCAGTAGTTATTCCGTTTCTTGACATTAGTTCCTCAAATTGAGATTTGCTAACTATGTCTCTTGTTACTGGATCATTGATGTCTCGCTTCCACCAAATTAGGCTGGCATTTTGAATATGCCCTTGTCTATAGGCATTCTCAGGATCATAATCAACTTCAACAAGCTTGATTGAATTACTTCCCAGATTTTTTGCTATAGTCTCAGTATCGGTTAAAACTTCAGGGTGCGCATAATTCATAAGACTTCTAATTAAGATACAGAAAGGGTTCTTAATATTTTATACTCATCATATGCTTTTTAAGCGAAATTAGAATAGTACTTTTGTTTGGAACTAAATAATGTAGCAGTTGTTAGTAAGGTTGGCTCAAAGGAAGCGGAAGATGCAGCAAAAAAAGTAGCTAAGAAACTACTTGGCAAAAAAATCCGAGTCTATACAGTATCACCAGTAGAGGCGGAGGGAGCCAAGAAAGTAAGTGATTTGGAAGATCTCAAAACAACAAAACTTGATCTAACGATAACTCTTGGTGGCGACGGTACAACTCTACGAACTTTTAGATATTTAGAAAATGAGATTCCAAATTTGGCTATCAATGTAGGAGGCAACAGAGGAATCCTATCAGAGATAACCCTTGCAGAGATTGATACAGCAATAGAGCAAATAATCACAGATAACATATTTCTTGATAAAAGAATTAGAGTAATGGCCTCCTGTGCAGGTCAGGAATTTCCGCCTGCACTCAATGAGATATACATTAACCGACAAAATCTTACCAAGACATCTCTTTTTGAAATAAGATTCCAGAATGATACAGTTACACAGAAAATGGACGGAGTGATAGTATCAACTCCAAGCGGTTCAACAGGACATTCGTATTCATTGGGTGGTCCTATCCTTCATGAAAGTCTTGATGTTCTAATAATTACTCCAGTAGCGCCAGTCAACAAACTGCCTTCCATAGTAGTGCCAGACGAAAAGATCGAAATAATCAGCAGTCATGATTCTAATATAATCATGGATGCACAGGTTATCAAAACTGCAAGTGTTGACGAAGTGATCACTATTAGAAAATACAAAAAACAAGCAGTGTTTGTGAGACTGAAGAAAAGAGGTCTGAGACAGATGAGCAAGCTTGGCTTTTAGAATTTTAGACGCCACATCATTTTATGCAGGAATACCGTTTTCATCAAATGAGGTCAGCTATACTACCCCGTTAGTTTTTGAAGAAATCAAACATATCAAAAGAAACCAAGGCGCGATAACTGTTTTAATTGAATCAAACAGGCTGAAGATTGTAGAGCCAGAAAAAAAATTCACCCAGTTAGCCAAAAGCAAGTCGGAAGAAACTGGAGATTATCAACATCTTTCCAAAGAAGATATTTCTGTCATCGCATTATGTTTGCAAATGGATGGAGAACTGGTAACAGATGATTTTGCAGTTTCAAATGTAGCAAAACACTTGAGCTTAAAAGTATCACCTATCATGACAAAAGGAGCAGACAAGATAAAGTGGATTTATTTTTGCTCTGCATGTGAAACAAGTTTTTCTAATGCATCCATTTGTCCCATATGCGGAAACAAACTTATGCGTAAATCAACCTAGAGGAAGTCTTTTTCCAACCCAGTCTGCCAAGGAACCATCATAGAGTTTGACGTTTTCATATCCAGACATTCTAAGTTGAGTAAACACGTTCGCTGCCCTATGCCCTAGCGCACAATAACACACTAGTTCCTTATCTTTTGGAATTTTTTGTTCTTCAAATATCTTTACTAGTTCGTCTTTTTCCTTGAAAAGAGAGCCTTTTTCACCAACTCCGTCTGTAAAGGGAAAAAGAACAGAGTTTGGTATTCTGCCTGCCATGTATTCCTGTGGAGACCTTGCATCTATGATATAAGCAGTATCAAGTTTCTTTTGAAGATCTTCTGCTTCTATTCTAAGAGAGGAATTTATTTTTGGTACAAAAGTGGTAGGAGTTGCTTTGTACACCTCTTTTGTAATTGGCAATCCTTTTTGGTGCCAACTTCTAATCCCAATGTCAAGAATTTTTGTTTTTTCATGTCCAAAGTACAAAAACGTCCAGGCAATTCTGGCTGCAGACGGATCCATATAGTCACCGTAGACTACAACTGTTTTTGCATCATCAATTCCAAGAGAGCCAAACAATGTTGCAGCAACCTCGGTTTCCAAAACAAGATTTGCTCCAGAATCAGTTACCTTGACTACTTTTTCCACCCCCAAAGGCTGAGATTTAGGAATATGAGCATAAGAATAAGCTACATTCCCTCTAGAATCCAAGATGACTAGATCAGAGTCATTGTAATGCTCTGCCAGCCAAGAATGTGAAACTATCATTTAGTTGTTCAAGTCAGTAGAGCGGTATTTTATTGTATATCAAACATCGTGTAAAGTTTTCTGGTTAGTTTTTTTATCAGTCTTGTTCTCTGCATCAAGCAGTTTTCGTATTTTTTGCGCGCGCGATTCGCCCATTCCTTCAATTTTTGAAAGATCTGCAACAGATGCATTAAGAGAATTACTTGGAGAACCGAATCTCTCTAACATCCTAGAAGCTAGTTTTTCACCAACACCAGGCAAACTGCACAGAACAGACAATTGTTGGCGGTTCACATCTCCTGATTTTCGTATTTTTTTTAGAAATGGTCCCTTGGTCTTTCCTTGTCTTGCACACATTGCAACCAATAGCTTGGCAGTGTTAGATGCATTTGGAGTAGGTATAACTGGTATTTTGAAATCTAGCGCTACGGCAGAAACCGCGCCATAAAAAACAAGAGGGTTTTCGGTAATTTGCACAATCTCGTCTAAATTGCCTTCAATGATTATAGCAGGATGTTCAAAGTGTTCTCGCAATCTGTTGCATTGATCAAATAATCTTCCATCAAAAACAGATGAGATAAAATCAGACACGCTCTTTCTTTCAATCACAGTTTCAGAAGCAACAATGTAATCCCCTACTGGTAGATTTTTCATTTCAACTTTTACTCCAATTTCTTTTAAGAGATCTGGGATGCCGCTCTTTTTTTCGCGTTCGTCAATTACCATTCGAAGGTCTTCTATCTTCATAGAACCGATAAAATTCAGTCAGTATTTTATTTAGGAGTATCTGTCTTTTGACCTGCTTGTGATGGAGGTCCTCTCAACATTTCACGAATCTTGGTTTCAGCTTCTTTGAGATTTTCTTTCAGTCTAGCTTCTTGTTTTGTCAATACAGTTATTCGAGTGTTTGCAAGTTCCTTTTTTTCTTCAAGCTCTGAGACTAGAGTAGTCTTTGTTGATTTAACAAGAATTGAGCCCGCTGCCTTGTAAACGATGTCAGTATCTGCTGCCTTTTTTAGTGATTCAAGAGCTCTTTCTGTTTCCAGTTGTTCTGTTTCAAGATGTTGTTTTTGCATCATGATGGATTGAAGGTTTTGTTGAAGTTGTTGTAATCTTCCAAATTGTTCTTGTAGCCATGGTGGAACTTGTTCTCCTGCCGACATGCATCTACCACTAGATGGTTTGCTTATATTTTTACCGATTCGATGGCATCATTACTTGTTTGAAGAAGACGCAGTGTGGAGTTGAGATTAGCCCTGAGATGCGAAAGTTCTTGGGCGTCAATTGAAATTACAATGTCCTTATCAAAAGACATTTTTGTCTTTGTAGGATTCTCATCGTAGAATTTGTTATCAGTTTCTAGCGACTTGAAAATTGCTTTATTTTTTTTACCTGCAGAAATTTTTATTTTTGCACTATAGTTTGATGTCATAGGCCAAGCCTGCTACCTTAAAGCCACATTTTTTGCATTTCCATATGCCAACTGCTTCTCTTCCAAATCGTATGGAACCACAGTCTGGGCATCTTCTCTTGGCTTTCAGTAATCTGTGTACTGCAGTAAACTTTTTGCGTGGTTTTAGGCCATACTTTTGACCTAAGCCTTTGAGTGAAGCGCCTTTACTTTTTGCCATCTACATCAACTGCTCAAATTTCTTCCTTATTTTTGTTCCTACAGAAAGTGCCAATTC
>DATFDB010000045.1:0-5316 GCA_035252445.1 Nitrosotalea sp.
CCAATTGTAGCAGGAATTGCATAGCAGGTAATTTGGTTGTCAGCGTTGCATTTGCCGCTAAGGTACGGATCCTCTCCCAAGACTACATTGACGTGGACTGGCTCAGTGCCAAGATTAGATACATCAAAATAATAATTTCCTTGGTTTTGTGTGCTTTTACCTATTATGTGATATACAAAACCATTTTTGCTTTCTTTTTCAAATGTTCCGCTGTTTGGCTCAGTTACTTGCAATTTAACTGGATTAGATATGGGAGTAACGTTGACTGTTAGAACAGCGTGGGTGTTGAGTTGATCCCATGTAATTGATGAGTTGATAGTTTGCCCTTGCGGTATCAATTTGTTTTCAAAGAGATATTGTTCTTTGTCCATTACAGATTCAACCGTATCATATGCACTATCAAATACGCTCGCACCAACAATGAGTAAAACCACACCAATTGAAGCAGATATCAAGCCTCTGAGAACATGTAGTTTTACCAAGTTGCATCTACAAAAATTGCCACCTAATAAGAAACTATTCTGAAAAATTAGACGGCAGAAATTAACTTGCCTTTATTTCATCAATTCTTTTCAATTGTAGAAATGGGGTCAGATCTACTGTAGAGCATGCACATTTGCAGTATACGCTGTTCTTGCTCTTGAATGTAAAGTGCTTTTTTCCGCCATCATCTATTGAGCCTGACACTACAAGTAATTTTTTGTTGCTTAGTCTTTTGACCTGTCGGTATACGGTTGTCAGAGATACGTCACAGTCTTTACTTAGTTCAGAAGCATTTTTTGGCAAAACAGCAGATTGTAAAATACGCATAACGGTTTTTTCTGACAGCATCTTCAATAATGGTTCTGGTATTTTTTCGCTGTCTTGTTGATTGGGGTTTGTAATCGTGCCACCTTAAATTAGTACAATCCTAAAGATAAACTTGAATTCTATGATTGCAACTAATTGCACCGAAATCATGGAGAATTAAAGTATTTGAGCGCATCCTGAATAGTGGCAACCTCAATTACTTGCATGCCATATTTGCTTTGAGTTATTGGAGAGAGGGGCTTTTGTTCCACAGTGCATGTCTGGTATGTTATAGGCCCTTCATTTCTTTCAGTACAGTTTTGCACAGATACAACTGCCTGTCCCTTTGGTACAAGGAATATCTTTGCTCCATATTGTCCTGCCGCATCAGCCTTGTCTGAAGCTGCACCTATCGGCCCTATAGTACCGTCTGGCTGTATTGTACCTGTCATCAATATGTGGCTGTTAATTGGCTTGCCAAGCAGGTCTGAGATCAATAGCACAGTCATGGCACCGCCTGCACTTGGGCCATCTACTGCCTGCAAGTCTTGATCGTTTGCAGAATTAATTGAAAATATCACGTCCTTTTTTGAGAGGTCCATCCCAGTGACATTTTGTGCTACAGATACAGCAGTACGTGCAGATGATTGAAAATCAACTCCGGCAGGAAGTGCAGTATTAATTAGGACAAGACCTGTTCCATCTCGAATTTCTACAGTGATTTTCAGTATTGAACCTTGGTATGTTGTTGTTTCAAAAAATCCATCGCTTTCTATAACAGGTTTTACTGCCACAGCAAGTATAGAATCATTGTTTTCAGTTACAGGAGATGCAGGAGTTGATATGTTCTTTACCTGTTCAAGTAACAAATCGTATTTTGACTGGAGAGTGTCATATCTTCTTTGAAGATCATTTATCTTTTGTACTAGTTGTGCATTTTGGTTTGATGTATCAGACATGTTTTGGTTTGTCGGTTTGGCAGACATGCCATGCAGTATATCATTATCAATCAAATACTGGATTGCAGCCAAGAATTCCGAGTCACTTGTCTGGTTCTGTGACCACCACTGTGCAGTTTTTTTTATCCAAGCAGGTATCGAGGCCTCTTGAGCTGACACTTTGACAGAATATCCTAGAAAGAACACTGCCGCAAACACGATTACAGATATTGCAACGATTACGAGTTTTTTCATAAATAGGTCGCAGTTTAGATAGAGATCATCTTTTCTTAATTATAAATTTTATTCAGATTCTCGCACTGTTTTTCTGCGTTTTAATGTGGATTTTCAGTCTAGTTTTTGCTGCTCTTTTTTATGTTTGCAACAAAGACAAAAAATGAAGCGCCGTATATGAGTCCGTTTATGCCGTAGAACTTTAACCAATGAAAGTGTAATTGCTCGCTACAATTTTGTGCTACGTCTTCAGGAGATCCGGTCTTTATAGAGTTAGACGATATTGGATGCGTTAGATCACAGTTGATATTTGTTAACGTGTTATACCATGCAAGAGAAAACGTGATGAGAGCGGCATATATCACTATAAAAACTACCATTTTTAGATTAACAAAATTTTTGTTTTGCCTTATCATGATACCACACTACTTTTGAGATTTGATAAAGATGTTTTTCCTTGATATTGAAAAATTCAAGTCATACCACTGTATCAATCACGATTCGCATCCTGTTATTTAACTTGAACTATCAAAAGATAACAAAATAGCGCCAGTGTTGTAAATCTCAATGCCTGTAACAATCACGAAAGAATACTCAATTTTTGCGACTGGGAATAACCATAATAGATAAAATCAAAGCAGATTACTTAGAGAATGATGAGTTCGATAAATGTAGCAGTGATTGTCAAGTTAGAGCCTGATTTTTCAGAGGGAAATGTAAGCTACAATCCTGATGGCACACTCAATAGAGCAGAGACTAAAAACATACTTGGTCCGCATAGTGAGATAGCAGTCAACGCTGCGTTTTATGCCAAAGTAAAGTACGGGGCAAAGATCTCAATTAGTACAATGGGACCACCTACAGCAGAATCCATGCTACAATATGCCCAGTTGATTTCAGATGCAGATGATCTTTACCTTTACAGCGACAGAATTTTTGCAGGGGCAGATACACTTGCAACAGCAGAGGTGCTCAAATCTGGAATACTTAGGATGCAAGAAAAAATGGACATTGTATTTTCAGGGCACAGAGCATCAGATGGAGAAACAGGCCAGACAGGACCTCAGACAGCATGGAAGCTTGGAATGACATTTCTTGGAAATGTTATAGATTACGAGATAAACACAGAGACAAGAACAGTCAGGGCAAAGAGACTTGTTAGGCTGCAAGGAGTTTATGATGTAATAGAAGAGATAGAAGCACCGCTCCCAGTCTTTATCGCAATAGACCCTTCATACAAACCCAAGTTCAATACAGTATCACAAAGACTTGCTTACGAAAGATACCAAAAGGAGGCAACACAACGAGCTCAGGATTTTAAGCAATATCTCAAGGTATTCAATGCTACACAGATAGAGGCTGACCCGAAGCTTATTGGAATTTCAGGTTCGCCGACCATAGTTTACAAAGTAGAACGCATTCCAAAAGGCAAGGCAACAAGACAAGCTGAGATAGTAGACGGTTCCAACCAGGAACAGATTCGCAAAGTAGTTGCAAGGATGAACCAGTCATTATCGACCATGGTGATAAAATGACAGAAGGCGACTATAGGCATGTCTATGTCATAATAGAGCATGAAGACGGGAAGATACTTCAGGTAAGCCTTGAGATGCTAGGAGAGGCAAGAAGAATGTTTGATGATTTTAACAAAAAATATTCGTCAAAAGAAAAAGTTGTTGCAGTTTTGCTTGGATACAATGTCAGAGAAATTCCGAAAGTTTTGATTCAACATGGTGCTGATGCAGTAATTTGTGCGGATAATCTAGAATTAAGATACGTAAGAAACACAGTTTACACCAAAACAATTTCACATATTGCGCTAGACAGAGATATTGCAGCAAAAATAGAACCGGAATATGCAATACAGTTCAAGAGGCCAAGATACATGTTTTTTGCAGCAGACAGCATAGGAAGACATCTTTCTGCCACGGTTTTAGCCCAATTAGAATCGGGTCTTGCGTCAGACATAAACAAGCTTGTCGTAGGAGACCTGCAGATAACACACCAGAACAAAACAGGTGGCAAGCCACTTACTTATGAAAAGACACTTGAGATGTACAGGCCTGACTTTTCGGGATTTTTGTGGACTACAATTCTATGCCTTGACAACAAAAACCCCGCCATGCAAAAAGACTACCATCCTCAGGCATGCAGCATGATACCTGGAGTCTTTGAGCCATTACAGCCAAATCCCAACAGAGAGGGAAAAATAATAGAATATGCGCCAAAGTTTGATGAGCAGGATCTAAAGGTCAAAATTGTTGACCGCAAAATAATTAAAAATGAGATCGATTTTGACAGCCACAAAACAATAGTAAGTTTTGGTCGCGGAGTCAAAGATTCACCTGAAAACAACATCAAGATGATAGAAGAGCTTGCGTCGGAGCTAGATGCACAGATTGGCATTACATTACCACTATCCAAAAAGCCGTTTTCAGTAAGCCAGGCAGTAGACTCGACATACTTGATACCTGATAGAGTCATTGGGATCAGCGGAAGAAAAGTTAGCCCCAAGGTGTACATTGCGATAGGAATCAGCGGTGCCATGCAGCATATTTCAGGCATGAGAGATTCTGAATTTATCATTGCAATCAATCCAGACGAGAATGCATCAATAAAGGACGAGTGTGATGTATTCATAAAAGGCAGAATGGAAGACATCGTTCCCATCTTAGTTGAGGAAATAAAAAAACAAAAGCAGGTAGTGCAGGCCTGATGGAGATATAATTTGGAAAAATATGATGTAGCGATAATTGGCGGAGGATCTGCTGGACTTGCAGCATTAAAACAACTATCTAATTTAGGAAAACAAGCAATTCTTTTTGAGGCTGGAAGTAAGGTTGGATCTAAAAACATTTCAGGCGGAATACTTTATTCTAAAAAACCAAAAAAAGGAAAAACGTTCAATGTTGAAGACATTTATGAAAACTTTCTAGAGGATGCGCCGTTTGAGAGAAAAATAACAAAATACATTCTGCATGCAACATCAAAAGACAAAGTCTTTTCAATTGACCTAACAGCAGCCCACAACTATGAGGCAAATTTTGGTTGCTCAGTATTAATGAACAAGCTGAACCAATGGTTCTTGCAGCAGACAACAGAGGCTGCACAAAAATATGGTGGAGGAGTAGTACCAGGAGTTCACGTCAAAGAGATTAGATGGGAAGGCGAACGCACCATCATACAGACAGACGAGTTGGAAGAAGTTGAGGTTAAAGCAATAATTGCAGCTGATGGAGTAAATTCTGAAGTTGCATACATGACTGGAGCAAGACAAAAGTTTTCTCCAAGTCAGCTCTATCAAGGAGTCAAAGTCGTTGTAAAATTACCAGAAGAGATCATGAATGAGCGGTTT
>DATFDB010000046.1:0-2798 GCA_035252445.1 Nitrosotalea sp.
GACTTGGAATTGCAGTAGGATACGATACATATTCAGTTCAAGAATCAATTGTCAAAGCAATCTTGCTCTGGGGCCTGACTCTGACCTTTTGGAGTACGTTGTTGTTTGTTCCATTGGCTCTTTTTAGCAAATACAGAGAAAGAAATTTGTCCGAGCCCACAAAGTATCCAAAGGTTACCGTATTGGTTCCCGCATACAATGAAGAAAAAGTAATAGCAAGAACTATTGAAGGGTTGATAGAAACTGAATATCCAAACAAGGAAATTGTTGTAATTGATGATGGAAGCAAAGACCAGACATTTTCCATAATGAACAACTACAAAAACAAGGTAAAGGTGCTACACAAGGAAAACGGAGGAAAAGCCAGTGCAATAAATTTTGGCCTTGCCTATTCTACTGGAGAGATAATTGTTATTGTTGATGCAGACACCATAATAGGCAGAGACTCGCTTGTTCATTTGGTAAAGGGGTTTGTAGTTGACAAGGACGTTGCTGCAGTTGCAGGAAACATCCTGGTGCGAAATAGGAAAAATTGGCTTACGCGTTGTCAGGCACTGGAATACATCTCAGGAATACAGATTGCTAGAAGAGCACTAGACATCTTTGGAGCAATATCAGTAGTACCAGGTGCTCTTGGAGCATTTAGGCGAAGCGTATTGGAAGAAATCGGGACGTACCACAAAGATACACTTGTGGAAGACTTTGATGTAACAATGAAGATCTTAAAGACAAAACTTGTAATATCTGGAAGCTCAAAGGCTACAGCATATACCGAGGCGCCTGAAAGCATACGCAACCTGTATAGACAGCGAAAGCGTTGGTATGGCGGAAATCTTCAAGTGTTTTCAAGGCATGCCAATGCACTTACAAATCCAAGATTTGGGCTGTTGCAGAGGCTGGTCTTTCCATATATGATATTTTCAAGCATAGTGATGCCTTTTGTAGGTTTTATCACACTTGCAAATGCAATCTATTCAGCAGTTTTTGGAAATACTGTATTTGTTCTTGAAATGTTTGCAGTCTTTGCAGTTTTGCAGTGCTTACAGGTAGCACTTGCAATAAGAATGGATAATGAAGACCCAAAATTAATTTTATACGGAATCTTTTTGGTAGTGGGATACAAGCAGATACTTGATTTTCTTTTAATTAGAGCCGTGTTTGAACGGTTATTTAGAAAAGAAATGTCTTGGACAAGCGCGGAGCGTGTTGGCATATGAGAAAACAAATTTTTCCAGTTTTACTGATCTTTATTTTTGCTCTGGGCTTGCCATTTTGCCTGGCCCATGCGGAGAAGGCTGGATCCATTGAAGTTAATTTGACATATACCAATGGGGACAGGGCAGACTATTGGCCTATCTCAATGAAAATTTATCAAGACAATAGCCAAGTTCCTTACCGAGAAATAGAATCACTTTCAGGAAATCCTTTCAATATAGTATCTCTTCCTTTGGGACACCAATACAAGATTGAAGTCTATGCAAATGGAATGCATGCTGCAGTTCGATACGTGGACCTTGAGCAACCACAACAAACCCTTGATGTTGCAATACCTCTCTCTGGAGGCATGCGCGTAAATGTTTTGTATAACGACAAAACAACTCCCATAGCAAACTCTACTGTTACCATTAGTTCAGGTGACAATAAAACATGGGCTACAGGTACCACTGATGCAAAGGGCCAAACTCTGCGGTTCTGGCTTTCGCCAACCACTGACCAAAGTGATCATTATATGGCAGACATAAAAATTGGCAAGACTCTATCATATTCTTATTCTTCTGTATTTTTATTGCCTGGAATATCTCAGGAAGTAAGCATCATCACCCCTTGGCCTCCAATAATAAACGGCTTGATAACAGTAAAACTATACGAGAACCAATCTGCAGTTGTATCACCTTCTGATGGAACTTTTTCAGTAAAATTGCGAGACAGCAATGGAAAGTTGATCTCCGAGTCTCCTGTAAGCAAGGGCGAGGCAAGTTTCTATAACTTGAAAGTTGGAGACTATGTTTTCCATGTGACAAACCTAAAAGACGGCTCTAGTTGGGCAGATTATAACACTACAATAGATGGAACCAATCTTAATTTCAACATAATAAGGAATCAGAGCGCAACCATGCCTTCAGTTGTACAGCCTTTGCCTCCAAAACACAACATTACAAACTGCAACTGCGTGGCGTTTAGGCTAGATAATGTGCAGGACTATTGGCTAGATAATGTGCAGACTGCAATATTAGATGCCTTCAAACAAAAAGATGCAAGCCTCACTCTTGCAGTAATAGCTGGAGTGTTTGGTAACGACTCTAAATTAATAGGCGACATAAAAGATCAGACAAGTTCGGACAGCAGTGCGATAGATATTGGCATAAATGGATGGAGTTTTGAGGACTTTACTTTGTATGACAAAGCTCATCAATCAGCACTTCTCAGACAGGCAAAGGACAAGTTATTTTCAGTTCTTGGTGTTGTACCCACAGTCTTTGTTCCTCCGTATGGAAAGATAAATCAAGACACATTTTACGCCATGCAAGACAACGGAATCTCTTATGTTACAGACACTTCAAGCGTAAACATTCCAGAAGACCTTTCAGGTAAGACACACAGCATTCCTGCCACGATATTTACTGGCTATTACCACTTGGAAAATGGGACTGTAGAGGCCATGACAAACGAGATGATTTTGTCCAAAATCCAAAACGACATGCAGAGTTATGGGTTTGCGGTAGTGGACCTGAGCTTTCAGGACTATGCACTTGGAAATGACACTGCTAAAGAAAATTTGCCAGACTTGGCACAGATTG